>NZ_AOSQ01000023.1:0-49939 GCF_000349605.1 Kocuria sp. UCD-OTCP | reverse complement strand
CGGAGGAGCAGCGCCAGCACGTAGCAGGCGATGGCCAGCACCACGATCGTGCTCCCGGTAGGTCGGGAACACGTGGTCGGCCGGGCGCAGCGCACGGGCGGAGCCCACCTGGGCTGCTTCCTGCCCGCGCATCGGCGCCCACAGCACCAGCTGCCCCTGCCGCTGGAGGTTGGTCGCCTCCTCGTCGAAGCGGCGGGCCAGCGCCATCGAGCGGTACAGCCCGCGCAGCTGCTCGGCGTCGACGTCGCGCACGTACGGGGACAGGACCGGGTCCTCGCTCAGCCGGCCGTCCCGGTCGAGGAGCCGCACCAGGCGCGTGCGCACCTCCGGCGTCGGCACGGTGCGGGCCGGCACGGGGGCGGCCGGGGACGATGGGGCGGCATCCATGGGCAGGACGTCCTTTCGGGTTGCTCGGGAGGGAGCCGGGCCGGCGCGGCCGAGGATCAGAGCACGGGCGGGTGGGGGAACTGCGCGCACAGCTCCAGGAACCGGGTGTTGGCCTCCGGCTCCCCGATGGTCACGCGCACGCCCTCGTCGCCGAAGCGGCGCACGGACAGGGCGTGGGCGTCGCACAGCTCGGCGAAGCCCCCGCTGTGCTCGCCCAGGTTCAGCCACACGAAGTTCGCCTGCGTCTGCGGGTACGGCCAGCCGAGCCCGTCGAGCCCGGCGAGGACCCGCTCCCGCTCGTCGACGACCCGCTGGACGCGCTCGGCCACCTGGTCGTAGTGGCGCACGGACGCGATCGCCGCGCGCTGGGCGAGGTCGGTCACGGAGAACGCGGGGGACGCCTGGCGCAGGTACTGGGTGATCTCCTGGCGGGCCACGGAGTAGCCGATCCGGAGCCCGGCCAGACCGTGGGCCTTGGAGAACGTCCGCAGCACGACGACGTTGGGGTGCCGGCGGTACAGGTCGACGCCGTCGACGAGGTCGTCGCGGCGCTGGAACTCCTGGTACGCCTCGTCGATCACCACGATCACGTCGCGCGGCACGGCGGCGAGGAACTCCTCGACCTGCGCGGTGGTGAGGCTGGGGCCCGTCGGATTGTTCGGCGTGCACAGCAGCACGACCTTCGTCCGGGCGGTGACCGCGGCGGCCATGGCCTCGAGGTCGTGGGAGCCGTCGCGGCGGTTCGGGACCGGGACGCCCAGCCCGCCGGAGAGCCCGATGCTGATCGGGTAGGCCTCGAAGGAGCGCCAGGCGTGCACCACCTCGTCCGGGGTGCCGTCCTCGCCGGCGCCCACGAAGGCGCCGAGCAGCTGGTTGAGCGCGCCGAGGCTGCCGGCGCCGGTGACGATGTCCTCGGCGGGAACGCCGAGGAACTCGCCGAGCACCTCCCGCAGCTCCGCGGAGGTCGTCTCGGGGTAGCGGTGCACCGCGTCCCAGCCGGCGAGGACCTCCTTGACGGCGGGCACGGGCCCGAACGGGTTCTCGTTGGAGGACAGCTTGTAGGACACGAGCCCGTCCACCACGACCGGGGGCTTGCCGGCCGCGTAGCGGGGAAGTCGGGACAGAGCCGGGCGCGGCCGGACCGCCGGGGTGGTGGCGGTGGCCGGGCCCGAGGCCGGGGCGGTGCCGGCCAGGGTGCGGGTAGCGTCGCTGGTACTCATGGAGGTCATGCTATCCCCGCACCCCCGGGGTTCCCCCGGTCGATGACGCCCCTCCGGACGACCCGCTGCTTTTCGGGGCGAAAGCTACAACCGGGTTCCGCGAAAGTTGGCGGCGGACGACAATTCGTCCGCCCGGGAGCGCGCGGGGGCCGTGGAAGAATGTGCCCATGCCCAACACCGATCGCATCCTGTCCTCAGGGCGCGCGGCGCTCGCCGCCGCCGTCCCGCCCGTCGCGCTGGGGCCCCTCGACGGCCGCTACCAGCCCGTGGTCGCGCCCCTGGTCGACCACCTCTCCGAGGCCGCCCTCAACCGCAACCGCGTGCATGTGGAGGTCGAGTGGTTCCTGCACCTCGCCGAGCGGTCGGTGCTGCCGGGGCTGGCGCCCCTGACCGAGGAGCAGATCGCCGGGCTGCGCCGGGTCGTCACGGACTTCGACACGGACTCGGTCGCGGAGCTCGCGGAGATCGAGGCCGTGACGGTCCACGACGTCAAGGCCGTGGAGTACTACATCGGCCGCCGGCTGCCCGCCCTGGGACTGGAGCACCTGGTCCCCCTCGTGCACTTCGGCTGCACCTCCGAGGACATCAACAACCTGGCGTGGGCCCTGGGGGTCAAGGACGCCACGACCGACGTGTGGCTGCCCGCGGCCCGGGCGCTCGTGGCCGACGTCGCGGCGCTGGCCGGGTCCGCGGCGGAGACCCCCATGCTCTCCCGCACCCACGGCCAGCCCGCCACGCCCACCACGCTGGGCAAGGAGATGGCGGTGGTCGCCCACCGCCTGGGCCGCCAGCTGTCCCGGATCGAGCGCACCGAGTACCTGGGGAAGATCAACGGCGCCACGGGCACCTACGCCGCCCACTACGCGTCCGTCCCGGACGCGGACTGGACGGAGGTCTCGCGCGAGTTCGTGGAGGGCCTGGGCCTGTCCTGGAACCCGCTGACCACCCAGATCGAGTCCCACGACTGGCAGGCCGAGCTCTACGCCGACCTCGCCCGGTTCAACCGGATCCTGCACAACTTCTGCACCGACGTGTGGTCCTACATCTCGATCGGCTACTTCCAGCAGATCCCGGTGGAGGGCGCCACCGGCTCCTCCACCATGCCGCACAAGGTCAACCCCATCCGCTTCGAGAACGCCGAGGCGAACCTCGAGCTCTCCAACGCCCTGCTGGACGCCCTCGGCGCCACGCTCGTGACGTCCCGGTGGCAGCGCGACCTCACCGACTCCTCGTCCCAGCGCAACATCGGCGTGGCCTTCGGGCACTCCCTGCTCGCGGTCTCCAACGTGAGCAAGGGCCTGGCCCGCCTCGACGTGGCGGAGGCGGTCCTGGCCGCCGATCTCGACGCGAACTGGGAGGTCCTCGCGGAGGCGGTCCAGATGGTCATGCGCGCCGAGGCGATCGCCGGCGTCGAGGGCATGGACAACCCCTACGAGCGCCTCAAGGACCTGACCCGCGGCCGCCGGGTGGACGCCGCCCGGCTCCAGGAGTTCGTGGCGGGCCTGGGCCTGTCCCCGGCCGCGGAGCAGCGGCTGTCCGGGCTGACCCCGGCCACCTACACGGGCATCGCGGCGGACCTCGTGCGCTTCCTGTGAGCCCGCGCCCCGCGTGACGACGGGGTGCCCGGGCACGGGGCGCCGGGACGCGCCCGGGCACCCCGTGCCGCGCGGATCGGCCCGTACGGATCAGTCCGTGCGGATCAGACGGACGGGAGGTCGTGCAGGTTGTTGCACACGGTGTCCTCCGGGGCGGCCCACAGCCGCTTCTCGCACCCGGCGGACACCACGCGGACCCGCAGCTGCCCCGACGACCCCGGGACGTAGTAGAGGTGGACCTCGCTCTCGATGTCCCGGATGATCCGGGTGGTCGACCGCGGGGACCACACCTCCGCGGGATTGCACAGGGCGACGATGTTCCCGAGGGGGTCCGTGCGGACGCCCGTGACGGGTCGCTGGTCGGTCATCGGTAGAACTCCTGAGCTCGTGCCCCGGCCGGCACCGCCGGTCCGGGGATCAGTCGTATACCACGGTGCGGTCCTGCGCACCACCCTCCACCGGGGTCGCGTGCCGGCCGCCTGGGTTTTCGTTTGCTTTTGACGCACTCCGGGCGTTCGCTTTTGACTCACGGGGCGTTGCCCGGGATCATCGGTGCCTGAACCCTCTCTCGCGGCGGACCTGGATCCTGGTCCGCGGGACCGGAGAGGACGGTGCTCGGACCACGGCCTTCGGGGGAAGGCAGGCTCCGGGCGCACCGGGGACAGTGATCATGACAGTGGGGGATCATGACAATGGATGGGAAACACTCGATCAGGCTGCGGCTTCTCGGCAACGTCGAGGTCGAGCTCGACGGCACCGTGCTGGCCCTGGGCCACCGGCAGCAGCGCCTGCTGGCCGCGCTCGCCGTCCTCGGTCCCAAGCCGCGCCGGTTCCTCGGCGAGCTGCTGTGGCCCGACCGGACCGCGGAGCGCGCGATGGGCAGCCTGCGCACCACCGTCTTCAACATCTCGCGCCAGGTGCCCGGAGCCGTCGGGGCCCGCGGCAACAACATCGCCCTGGCCGAAACGGTCACCGTGGACCTGCACGAGCTGCGCGCGTCCCTGGACCGGGCGGCCACCGCCACGGCGCCCGTGACGGAGGACCCCTGGTTCCTGTCCCCCGACGGCGCCCAGCTGCTGCCCGGCTGGTACGACGGCTGGGTGATGGCCGAGCAGGACCGGCTGCGGACCCTGTACGTCAACGCCGTGGAGCACCTCGCCCGGCTCTCCCTGGAGCACCGCGACTTCTACCGGGCCCACGTGCTCGCCGACAACGTCCGGGCCCTGGACCCGCTGCGGGAGAGCGCGGTCCGCGTGTCGATCGAGGCGGACCTGGGTCTCGGCAACAACGCCCCGGCCCTGCAGACGTTCCGCAGCTTCTGCAGCACGATGGCCGACGAGCTCGGAGCGCCGCCCTCCCCCCAGATCACCCAGCTGATGGGCCACATGCGCAGCGCCTGACGCGCTCCCGCCCGGGGCCGTCCCGGCCGGTGCGTGCCCGGCGGCGGGGCAACGGCGTCCCCGCGACCCGCTGCCGGGTCGCGGGGACGTCCACTGGGCGGTCATGGCCGGGTCATCGTCCCGAGGTCAGGGCGGCCGTGGCCGACCGCACCGGGATGCCGCGCCAGGCGGTGTGGGGCAGCAGCTGCTCGCCCTTCATCACCAGCGACAGGGCGTCCACCGAGGCACCCGCGCCGACCGTCGTGTCGTAGAGCACGATCGAGCGCGCACCGACGGAGGCCCCGGGCAGGATCTCCACGTGGGACATCTTCATCACGCGGTCCTCGAAGAGGTGCGTCTGCAGCGACACGTCCGTCGAGACGGCGGCGTCGTCGCCGATGTGGACGAGGTCGAACTCGGTCAGGTAGGTGGTGCCGATGTACGTCCGCCGGCCGATCTGCGCGCCGAACAGGCGCAGGACCGGGCCGATCAGGGGCGTGCCCACGAGACCGCCGATGAGGGCGGGGACCGCCGCGGACTCGTACACGCCGGTGACGAACTCGCTGCGCCGGACGAAGTTGTCCCACAGCGGCTCGACGCGCTGGCGGTACCGGCCCACGATCGCCCACTTCAGGACGACGACGGCGAGGACCACGGTCAGGCCGGTGGCCAGCGCGACGAGGGGCAGCACGGCCACGAAGCCGAGCAGCGTCAGCTCGGGCACCAGGGCGACCGAGGCGAGCAGGCCCAGGTAGCCGATCAGCCCGATCAGCGCCGGCGGGACCGTGATGCGCAGCGCCTCGATGACGAGGCGGGCCGCCACCTTGCCGCGCGAGGGCCGGAAGGTGAGGCTCTCGTCGTAGTTGCCGCTGTCCTGCCGGCGGGGCAGGAACATGGCGGGCGAGCCCAGCCAGGACGTGCCGTCCGGCACGTCGGCCGGGGGCACCGAGGCGACGCCCACCAGGGAGCCCTCGCCCATCCGGGTGCCCGAGGGCACGAACGCGGCGTTGCCCACGAACGAGCGGTCGCCCACCACGGTGCGCTCCATGTACAGGTGACCGTGGTGGTAGACGGCGCTGCCCACGCTGGCCATGTCCGCGACGAAGCTTCCCTCGCCGAGGGTGAGGAGGTCCGGGTCGATGTGGCCGACCGTGGAGACCTCGGAGCGGGGGCCGACCTTGGCGCCCAGGGCGCGCAGCCAGGGGACCGTGTACATCGTGGCGTACAGGGCGTTGGTGCTCTCCAGGCTGGTGGAGAGCAGCTGGTCCGCCATCCACTTGCGCACGCCGAGCCCGCTGCGCACGGGGTGGATGCCGGTGGGCGTGCGGCGCAGGACGATCTTCCGGCCGCCCGCGACCACGGCGCAGACCGTGAGCACGTAGACGACGCCGACCGCCGGGGTGAGGGCGAGCCCCACGGGGAGGCCGAACTCCAGGGCCGCGGCCCAGATCATCAGGAAGGACGGGAGCACCAGGACGAAGGGCATCAGCTCGAGGACCAGCCAGCCCAGGAGCAGGCCGGCCGCCAGCGGGGCGGGCCAGCGGCCGCTGGGCAGCGGGCGCCGCTCCATCCGCTCGAGCAGCTCGTCGTCCCCGTCACCGGGCCGGGCCGGGGAGCCCAGCCAGTGCTCGCCGGCGGGGATCGTCTGGTTGCGGGAGGCCAGGGACTGCTCGGCCAGGCGGGCACCGTCCTCGATCCGGGTGCCCGGCTGCAGGAGGGCGTTGGCCCCCACGAACGCGTCGTCGCCGATGTGCACCGGCGCGATGGTCACCCACCCCTCCTCGACCTGGGCGGTCTGCACGGAGGAGTTGTAGCCGATGCTGGCGCGGGCGCCGACGGTGACGAGCGAGGGCAGGCCGATGGCGGCGGTGCCCACGTGGGCGTCCGGACCGATCCTGGCGCCCAGCAGGCGCAGGTAGACGGCGGCCATCGGGGTGCCGGTGAGGAGATTGAGCGGCGAGAGCCGGGTCAGTCCGTCGATGCACCAGAGCAGGTAGTACTGCCGGCCCCACAGGGCGTGGTGCCCCGGTCTGACGAAGCGTCCCAGCACGCGGGAGCCGAGGAACGGCAGGAGGACGCGGGCGAGCACGGAGACCAGGACGCCCACCAGGAGCATGTCCCACATCAGGGCGTAGCTGAACTGCCCGCCGTAGGAGTACAGGACCGCGGCGAGCGGGGAGCCGACGAGCATGGCCGCCAGGACCATCGTCGTCACCTGCGCGAGGCCGCACAGCGCCACGCGGCCGCTGGTGTGGTGCAGCGGCGCGGGGCGGTCGTCCGGGGCGGCCGCGGCGGGGACGTACGCCGGGGCGGCGTCCAGGTGGCGCGCCAGGTCCCGGACGGTCGGGTAGGTGTAGATGTCCGCGATGGAGATGTCCTGGTCCGGGTGCGCGCGGCGCAGCTCGGACGTGGCCGTCGCGGCGAGCAGCGAGTGCCCGCCGAGCTCCATGAAGAAGTCCGCCTCCACGGAGAGCTGGTCCTCGGGGATGCGGAAGACCTTGGACCACACCTCCGTGATCCCCCACTCGGCGTCCGTCGCCGGCGGGACCAGCCCCATCGTGGTGACGAAGCGGGGCGTGCTGGGGTCCGGCAGGTTCTTCCGGTCCACCTTGCCGCTGACCATCATCGGCATCGCGGGCAGGATCTCGTAGAAGGACGGCACCATGTACGGCGGCAGCGCCGCGACCACGGAGTCGTGGAGCAGCTCGAAGAGGGCGCGCTCGTCGCGCACCGGAGCGCGCAGGGTGAGGAACGCCGCGACGTCGTCGCCGCCGGAGGTGAGCCTCACGGCGGCGTCCGCCACCGCGTCCTCCCGGCGCAGCACGTTCTCGATCTCCTGCAGGTCCGCGCGGTGACCGCGGATCTTCACCTCGCTGTCGGCGCGGCCGAGGTACTCGATCTCGCCGTCGGGCATGAACCGGCCCAGGTCGCCGGTGCGGTAGATCCGTCCGGCCCGGGGTCCGTCCGGGTGGGGGCGGAAGCGCTCCTCTGTGACGTGCGGCAGGTTGACGTAGCCGCGGGCCACGCCGGGGCCGGCGATGCAGATCTCGCCGGGCTCGCCGTCGGCGACCTCGTTCATCTCCTCGTCGAGGATCCGCACCTCGTAGGTGGGCAGGGGCTTGCCGATGGTCACGGGCCGCCCGGGGGCGAGCTCGCCCCACGTGGCGGTCACGGTGCCCTCGGTGGGGCCGTAGGTGTTGAGCATCCGGCGCTCGGGGGTGGACCACCGCTCCACGAGGTCGGCGGGGCAGGCCTCGCCGCCCACCAGGATGCTGCGGATGCGGGGCAGGTCGTGCTCGAGGGTGGCCAGGACGGTCGGCACGCAGTAGAGCACGGAGATCTCCATGCGCTGCAGGAACTCGGCGAGCCCCTGTCCCAGGCGGGCGTCGTCGGTGGGGCCGGCCACCAGGGAGGCGCCCACGGCCCAGGTCGGCCAGATCTCCTCGATGGAGAAGTCGAACGCGATGGTCATGCCCTGGTAGACGCGGTCCTCGGAGCGGACGTCGTAGACCTCGGGCACGATCTCGATGAAGTTGCAGATGCTCGAGTGCGCGACCTCGACGCCCTTGGGGCGGCCGGTCGAGCCCGAGGTGTAGATGATGTAGCACGTGGGGTCGCCCTCGTGGCGGACGACCGGGCGGTGCGCGGGCGCCTCCCCGAGCCGCTCGCCGATCCGGCCGACGTCGACGACGTCGGCGGGCGCGTCCTCGACCAGGGCCACGAACTCGGCGGAGGTCAGCATGAGGGACAGGTCGGAGTCCTCGGCGATGAACTGCACGCGGTCCGCGGGCAGGTTCGGGTCGATCGGGACGAAGGTGGCGCCCGTCTTGAGGATCGCCAGGAGGGACGCGTAGAGCATCGTGGAGCGCTGGAGCAGGATCCCGACGCGGTCGCCCGCGCTCAGGCCGTAGCCGGTGATCAGGTGGGCCAGGCGGTTGGCGAGCTCGTCGAGCTCCGCGTAGGTGTAGGCCCGGCCGTCGGCGTGCAGCGCCTGGGCGTCGGGGGTCAGGTCGCAGCTGCGCTCGAAGAAGTGGTGCAGCCGGGTGGGCTTGGTCTCCGTGCTCCGGACGCCCCGGGTCGAGGGCTCCGTCCACGGAGCTGCTCCGGCGGGGCCTCCCTTCGCGGCGGCCTCGTCCCACAGCACTCGCTCTGCCGCCGCAGCCTCCTCGCGGCGGTGAGAGCGATGTGGCACTGAGGTCATGTCCAACTCCTTTCGATGCACGTAACACCGGTGTTACCGGCACGTCCGTTCTACGGAGCGGGGTGTTATGGCCTCCTCACGGATCCGTCACGGCAGCGTTATTCCTCCGTTATCGATGCGTTCGTCGGTGGAGCTGCCAGGGGCGATGCCGACCGCGCGATCGGTTTCCAGTGGTAAAGATCACAGCCCGCATCTCGCTCTGCGAGACGTTTTCGACTGCAATCGTGCGGTTCCCGGGCCGGGGATCGACGGTCGGGGACGCTCCCCCGGCGCGCGCCGCGGGCCGGGAGGTGGGTGGCCGGTCGCCCGTCCCGGCCACAGCTCCGGGGACAGGAGAATTCCCCCTGTTACCTTTCGTGAACGAGCGTCGGGCCGTCCTGGCACGCACGAGGCCCCCGCACGGGAACAGGACCGTCTCGTCCCTGTTCCCGTGCGGGGGCCTCGTGCTGCGCCGCGCCCCGGGTGCCGCTCAGCCGGCCGGGGAGCCCCGGTCCTCGTCGTCGCCGGAGGGCGTCGCCGCGGCGCCGTCGGGCCGGGCCGCCCAGGTGAGGTAGCCGCCGTCGAGGTTGACGACGTCCCGTCCGTGCTGCGCCAGGACCCGGGCCGCGAGGTAGCCGCGCAGGCCGGCCTGGCAGTGCACCACGAGCTCGCCCTCCGGCAGCTCGTCGAGGCGGTCCCGCAGCTGGTCCAGCTCGATGTTGATCCCGCCGGGGATCGGCATCGCCGTGTGCTCACCCGGGGTGCGGACGTCCAGCAGGGTGGCGCCGGAGGCGAGGCGGTCGTCGAGCTCGTGCCACTGGACGGTCTCGACGAGCCCGTCCCGGTGGTTGCGGTCGATGTAGCCGAGCATGTTCACGGGGTCCTTGGCGGAGCCGTAGAGCGGGGAGTAGGCCAGCTCGAGCTCGGCGAGGTCGGCGGCCGCGATGCCGCCGGTGATGGCCGTGGCGAGGACGTCGATGCGCTTGTCCACGCCCGCCCCGCCCACGCCCTGGGCGCCGAGGATCGCGTCGTCCTCCGGGTCCACGAGCAGCTTGAGGGTCATCCCCTCCGCCCCGGGGTAGTAGCCGGCGTGGTTCGCGGGGTGCGTGTGGATCGCCCGGTAGGACCGGCCCGCGGCGCGCAGCCGCTTCTCGTTCCAGCCCGTGGCCGCGGCCGTGAGGCCGAAGACGCCGACCACGGAGGTGCCCAGCACCGGCCGGTCGGAGACGTCCATGCCGGCGATCACGTCGGCGACGAGCCGGCCCTGGAGATTGGCCGTGTTGGCCAGCGCGACGAGCGTGGCGGACCCGTCGAGGGCGTCGCGCTTCTCCACGGCGTCCCCCACGGCGTAGACGTCCGGGTCGGAGGTGCGGAGGTGCTCGTCGACGACGATGCCGCCGCGCGCCCCGACCTCCAGCCCCGCGGCCCGGGCCAGCGTGCTGTCGGGGCGGACGCCGACCGCGGCGAGGACCACGTCGGCCGGCAGCTCGGTGCCGTCGTCGAGCGTCACGGTGCGCTCCCCCACCTCGGTGACCGTGGTCCCCAGCCGCAGGTCGAGCCCGCGCTCGCGCATCAGGGTGTGCACGGGCTCGACCATCTCCGGGTCGAGCGGGGCCATGACCTGGGGGGCGGCCTCGACGAGGGAGACCTGCAGGCCGCGGTGGACGAGCTGCTCGGCGACCTCGAGGCCGACGTAGCCGCCGCCGACGACCACGGCGGAGCGGGCGCCCTCGACCGCGGCCACGACCGCGTCGGTGTCCTCGATGTCGCGCAGGACCAGGGCGCGCTCGATGCCGGGCACGGGCGGGCGGACGGGGACGGCCCCCGGGGAGAGGACGAGGACGTCGTAGCCCCGCTCCTCCTCCCGGCCGGAGGCGAGGTCCCGGACGCGCAGCACGTGCCGGTCCCGGTCGACGCCGACGACCTCGTGCCCCACCCGGACGTCGAGGCCGAACCGGGCGCCCAGGGACTGCGGGGTCTGCAGCAGCAGCGCGGAGCGCTCCTCGATGACGCCGCCCACGTGGTAGGGCAGGCCGCAGTTGGCGAAGGACACGTGGCCGCTGCGCTCGTACACCGTGATCTCGGCGTCCTCCAGCAGGCGGCGCAGACGGGTGGCCGCGGACATTCCGCCGGCGACGCCGCCCACGATGACGATTCTCATGCGGTCATGCTACCGGCGCCGCTCAGGCCGCCGCGCGGCCCGCCCGCTCCGGCCAGCCCGGTGTCCTGAGGCGGCGCCGGAGGGTGCTGCCGGGCCGGGAACCGGTGAACTCGCCGTCGGCCGCGCACGCCGCGACCCAGCCGGGCGCGTCCCGTCCCAGCACGTGCGCCGCGCGGGCGTAGGCCTGGGCCTCCACCGCGCTCTGCGCGGCGACCACGACCCGGTCCCACGGGCTCGCCGCGACTGCGCCGGTCACCGGGTTGACCAGGACGCTCCCGGGGCTCTCCACCACCGCGAGGCCCCGCCGGCCGCGCTCGACGAGGGCCGCCCGCACCCCGGGCTCCACACCGGCCCGGGGGTCGGCGGTCCGGGGGTCGGCGCTCCGTGCCGCCGGGGCGGCGCCCACGAGGGCGGCGGCCGCGGCGGTCGGCCCGCCCACGGCGCACGCCGTGCCGACCTCGGCGACCAGCGCAACGCCGGGGTGCGTCTCCGTGAAGACCCGGACGATGCGGTCCGCCGCCCACGCGTCCGCGACCGGCGCGAGGTCCAGGACCGTGCCGCGGCCCATGCGCAGCCGTCGGGTGGCCACGTCCAGGTCGAGGCGTCCGATCCCGGGCGCCGGGTGCGGCTCGAGCCCGTCCAGGTTTTCGAACTGTTTTTGCAGTCCGCGGNGGTTCCGCCGGGAAAAGTCGTTCGAAAAGGCCGCCCCGCCGGTGGTGGGATCGGTGAGCCCGCTCGTGAGGCGGGCGGAGAGCAGGGCGGCCGCGACGATCCCGGCGAGCACGGGCCCGAGGACGACGTCGACGTCCTCGTGCTCGGCGAACCGGTTCAGCAGGGACAACTCCGAGTCGATGCGCTCGGGCGCGACGGCGCGGGCGGTCTCGCGGCGCACGTGCTCGGCGAGCCGGACGGCCTCGGCCTGGAGGTCCGGGGCGGGGGCGCGCACGGCGCCGGCGTCCGGGGCGCGGGGCGGGATCGGGGTGGGCATGACCGTCTCCTGGTGGTGGGGGGAGAGGCGGGCGACGACGGCGTGCGGGGGGACACGGACAGCTGCTGTCGAGCATACGCGCGCCGGGCCCGGCCGGCGGTGACGTGACCCCCCGTTACCCGACCGCCGTGCTCGCGCACCGGGACCGGCCCGTGACGGCCGCCGGGCCGCCGGCCGGGACGCCGAGCGGGGCCCCGGAGGGCGCCCGCACCCAGCGCAGCACGTCGGCCGGGCGGTTCGTGGTGAGCTGCTGGACGCCGAGCGCGCAGCACAGGTCCACGTCCCGTGCGGTGTCGACCGTCCAGACCCGCAGCACGCGCCCCTCCGCCCGCCACTGCCGCACGAGGTCGGGGCGGGCCCGGACGAGGTCCAGCCCCGGGCCCACCAGGTCCACGAGGCCCGCCGAGATCACGGGCAGCGCCGGCGGCACCACGAACCGCATCCCGGCGTGGAGCACCGCCGCGGCCGTGCGGCCGACGCGCAGGCTGTCCCCGACCGTGCGGCGGGTGGTCGTCCCGACCAGCTGGCACACGTGCCGGGCGGGCACCGTCTCCAGGAAGTGCCGGACGGCGTCGGGGTGGAAGCTCATCAGCGAGACCGTGACGTCGTCCAGCCGCCCGGTCTCGGGGTCCCAGCCCTCCCGCATCAGCAGACCGAGGACCTCCTCCTCGAGCCGGTGGCCGAACGGGCTGGGGTGCTTCGTCTCCACGGCCAGGCCCACGGGCCGGCCCGCGCCCCGCAGCAGGTCCAGCAGCTCGGGCAGGGTGAGCAGCTGACGGCCCGGCGCCCCGTGGCCCGGCGGGATGCGCACGCCCTTCCAGGAGGTCCAGTCGAGGCGGCGCAGCTCGGCGAGCGTGCGGGCGGAGACGGGGCCCCGGCCGTCGCTCGTGCGGCCCAGCTGGGCGTCGTGGTGCAGGACGAGGTGGCCGTCGCGGCTGAGGTGGACGTCGCACTCCACCCCGTCGGCGCCGTCCAGCAGCGCCTGCACGTAGGCGGCCCGGGTGTGCTCGGGGAGGTCCGCGCTGGACCCCCGGTGCGCGTAGACGATCGGCCGCACGGCGCTCCCTCGGCTGTCGGTCGGGGCGCGGTGCGCCCCGCTCGTGCACCAGGCTAGGCAGACGCGGTGAACGCGGGGCCACGCCCCGGCGGACCTGTCGTGAACGACGACGACGCCCCGCCGGGCGCGGGGCGTCGTCGAGCGGCAGCGCGGGAGCGCGGCGCAGGGTCTAGTGCTCGCCGGTGATCTCGCCGCGGGCCGCGGCGGCCGTGTCGGCCTTCCGGCCCCGCCTGCCCTTCCGGGACGTGCCGTCGTCGAACCGGGGGGCCCGCTCCTCGGGCCCGAGCTCGGCCGGGAACGTGGTGGGCAGCGGCCCGAACGCCTCGTGCGTCGCGGCGATGACCTGCTTGGACATGGCCAGGTTCGCTCCCCCGCCGACGATCGCGCCCACGCCGAACGGCAGGGCGCGGCCGAACACGGCGCCGGTCTGCTTGAGCAGGAAGCGCTTGACGAACATGTTGCGGATGATCCTGCTGACGTCGAAGGTCTTCGAGTCGTCCTTGCCCATCATCAGGCCCCAGGAGGACATCATGCCGCGGCCCTTGGTGCCGCTGGCCAGGATCTGGTTCATGACCTGGCGGCCGTCCTCGCCGAGCATCAGGGCCATGACCATGGTGCGGGTCTTCTCCGGGTCCTCCGTGTGCACCCCGTGCAGCTCGGCGATCGCCTGGGCGTACAGGGCGGTGGCCTCGAGGTAGCCGACCACCGCGAAGGAGGACAGGCCGAGCGACGCGACGGTGCCGATGCCGGGGACCACCGCGGTGGCGCCGACGGCCCCGCCGCCCATGGTCACGGACCGGACGTAGATCTTCTCGAGCCGCCTGGCGATCTGCTCGGGCGTCTCGTCGGGGTGGTCGGCGCGCTCCTTCTTCACGAAGCCCAGGACCACGGGCCGCTGCACGCGCAGCACGGTGTCGAGGAGCTTGTTCATGGCGGGCTTGGGCTTGCCCTCGTCGTCGAACGCGTTGTTCAGGGGATTCAGGTCCATGGCGTGCTCTCCTTGTGGGGTGCCGGGACGGTGGGTCTCGGCCCACTATATGCACAGCAGGCTGATCGGGTCCCGGGATTCGCCGACGGCTGAGGAGGGGGTGCGGTCAGCTCCCGGGCAGCCGGGAGACGGACGGGTCGACCTGCTGGAAGGAGTCCGGGAACTCGGCGCGCAGCCGGACCAGCTCCCGGGCGAAGGCGTCCAGGTCCCGGTCCTCCTGGCTGACCGGCTGCCACTGCCGGGCCGGCAGGGCGTGGCCCTGGTCGTCGAGGGCGACCATGACCATGAGGCAGTTGGTGGTCAGGGCGAGCTCGCCGGTCGCAGGGTCCCCCGACCAGCAGTTCACGGAGATGTGCAGGCCGCGGGCCGCGGTGTGGATGAGCCGCGCCCGGACCTCCACGAGGTGGCCGATGTGCATGGGCCGGTAGAACCGGACGCCCCCGGCGTAGACGGCGATGACCGGCCGGCCCGCCCACCGGGCCCCGCACACGTACGCGGCCTCGTCGATCCAGCGCATGGCCGTGCCCCCGTGCACCTTCCCGCCCCAATTGATGTCCGTGGGCGCGGCGAGGAAGCGCAGCACGGTCTCCTCGGCGGTGCCCTCGTCCGTGTACCGCTGCTCCGCCATCAGCTCCTCGATGCTGTTGCGCAGCTCGATCCGCCGCTGCGTGACGGCCGACTGCTGGCGCTCGTGCTCCGTCTCGGGCGCCCACTGCGGGACGGGGGTGGGGCGGCCGTCCCCGTCCACGGCCACCATGATGATCAGGCACGTGTCCTTGAGGGTCACCCCGTGCTCGCGGGGGTCCGCGGAGGCGACCTCCACCCGGATGTGCATCGAGGACCGTCCGGTGTGCACGATCTTCGCGGAGACCTCCACCATGTCCCCCACGCACACCGGGCGGTCGAAGTGGATGTTGCCCACGTACGCCGTCACGCAGTAGGCCCGGGACCAGCCCACGGCGCACGCGTAGGCGGCCTTGTCGATCCACTCGAGGACGCGCCCGCCGTCCACGGTGCCGGTGCGCCCGGCGTCGGTCGGGGCGGCGAGGAAGCGGAGAACGGCGGTGTCGCGTGCGGCCATGCCCCCAGTGTGGCACGGGTCACCGCGCGGTCCGCCCCGCGGCTCACCCGACCGCTCGCCCGCTCACTCGACGACGGGCGCCCACGCGTTGAGCCGGCGGAGCATGTCCGACTTCTTGCGGGTGTGCCCCTCCATCCGCACGAGGATGTCGTCGAGGGCCTCGATCGCGTCCACCACGAACGGTCCCTTGTTGAGCATCACGCACTCGGCGCGCTGGCCCATCGCCGCGTCCGTGACCTCGGCCCGGGAGGGCAGGCCCTTCTTGGCGAGGGACTCCAGGACCTGGGTGGCCCAGACCACGGGCACGTGCCCGGCCTCGCACAGCCACAGGATCTCCTCCTGCACCTCGGCCATCCGCTCGAACCCGGCCTCGACCGCGAGGTCCCCGCGCGCGATCATGACGCCCACGTCCTGCCACCGCATGGCCTCCAGCAGCATCGCGGGCAGGGACTCGAAGCCGCCCACGGTCTCGATCTTGAGGGTGACGTCCAGGGCGGTGTTGCCGATCCGCTCGAGCTCCCGCAGCAGGTCGGTCACGTCCTCCCGCGAGCGCACGAAGGACATGTTGACGATGTCGGCGTGCTCGGCCACGAACGGCAGGTGCGTGCGGTCCTCGTCGGTGAGCGAGGAGATGCGCAGGTCCGTCTCGGGCAGGTTGATGCCCTTCCCCGCTTTGAGCTTGGTGCCGTCGGGGCCCGCCTGCAGCACCTCCAGCACGATCTCGTCGGGCCCCACGGAGGTGATCCGGCAGCGGATCCTCCCGTCGTCGATCCAGGCCGGCTGCCCCTCCCGGGCGTCCGTGAACACCTCGGGCAGGGAGCAGCCGATCCGGAACGGGCTCTCGGACCGGACCGGGGCGGGTGCGAGGTCCCGGGTCAGCACCACGGTGTCCCCCGCGCGCACGCGCAGGGACTGCTCGACGGCGGGCAGCTCGCCGAGCACGCCCTCCGTGCCGTCCTCGGCCCGCACGGCCAGGCCCGTGGCGAAGTACACGGTCTTGGCGCACTCGACGAGCACGCCGGGCCCGGTGGCCTCGATCACCCGCAGGGTCCGTCCGGAGCCGCGCGCGTCCTTGAGCCGCAGCCGCTCCCCCGGGGTGCGGGCCGCGGTCCAGGCTGCGCCGGCCACGGGGACGGCCGGGGCGTCGTCGTCGACCGCCGGGTCCGCCTCGCCCAGCCAGAGGCGGGCCGGGGCGGTCACCCGGCCGCCGCTGTCCCGGGTGGGCTTGATCTTCTCGACCTGCGGACCGGGCTCGATCGGCCCGGTGCGCAGCTTGGGCCCCGCGAGGTCCATGGCCACGCGGACCTCGCGGCCGAGCGCCTGCCCGGCCGCCCGGACGTGCCCGATCATGGCCGCCCACTGCTCGGGGCCGTCGTGCGCGCAGTTGATCCGGGCCACGTCCATCCCGGCGCGGACCATGTCCTGGACGAGCCGGGGGTCCGCGGCGGCCTCCGAGGGGAAGGTGACCATGATCCGGGTGCTGCGCCCCTCCCGGCCCGGGCCGAGCAGGGCCGCGGTGTTGCGGCGCAGCACCTCCGCACCGGGCTCGCCGGGCTCGTCGGGGCCGGGCGCCCCGACGTCCTCCTCCGGTCGGCCGGCGAGCACGCGGAGGGTCTCCAGCACGGCGCCGAGGTGGCTCATGACCCCGGCCTCCATCCGCCCCAGGGAGGACACGCCCAGGCCGCTGAGGTCCCGCTGCAGGTCCCGCACGTCCTGGCTGCGCACGGCCACGTAGTCCACGAGGTTGAGCGCGGACCCGCGGTGGCGGGGGTTCACGCGCTCGAGCTGCGGCACGGCCGCCCGGCGGGCCCGGAGCACCACGTCGACGAGCGCCGCGACCCGGTCGTGCAGCCGCGCGGCGCACTCCTGCCGGGCGGTCGCCGCCATGCCGTGCTCCCTCCCGCGGTCCCGGCCGGGAGCTGCCCCGCCGCGACCGCCGTCGACCTGCTGACTCCCCATGATCCTCCTCGTCCGCCCGGCTGTCAGCGCCGACCGTACCCGCCCCGGGCGAACAGCGGCTGAACACGAGGCGACGGGGCCTCAGGCGGGGCGGGCGAACGGGGAGCGGCGCAGGCGGTAGCCGTGGACGGGGATCAGCCGGCGGGAGCCGGTGCCGGCCTCCAGGATCCAGAGCAGCCGCAGGTGGGGCGCGCACTGGCCCACCGTGCCGACGTGGCGGAGGTGGTCCTGCTCCCACACCTCGATCCGGTCGCCGGGGCGGATCCGCGCGGGGTCCTGGACCCAGGTGTCATCGGTGGTCGCGTCGACGGTCGTCGCTCGGAGGGTCGTCATGGCGGCACGTCCTCTCGGGGGTCGGGGTCCGGGGTGGGGGCCCTCGGACACCTCCAGGATCGTCCGCGGATGTGGCCGGCACGTTTCCGTGCGATGGACGGGCCGTGCATTCGTCCCGCGGTGGCTGTGAGACTCACCACGGGGACCGGCGGAGGGCTAGGCTCGTGCGGACGCCACCGCCTGCGCGCGCCCCGCGGCGGGCGGCAGGTCCCGCCACCGGAAGGAGCCGCTGTGATCAGCTCGGAGAACGTCAGGGCCTACGTGGAGCGCATGGCCTCGGACGAGCCCGCCCCCGGCGGCGGCGCCGCGGGCGCCCTGCAGGCGGCGCTGGGCGCGGCCCTGATCGCGATGTCCGCACGCTACTCCACGGCGTCCGAGCACACGGACCGTGCCCGGCGCGCGGCCGACCGGGCCGAGGAGCTGATCCCGCGCGCGCTGGGCCTGGCGGACGCCGACGCCGAGGCCTTCGGCGCGCTCTCGGCCGCCTACACCCTGCCGAAGGACACCGCCGAGGAGAAGGCGGAGCGCTCGCGGGCGGTCCAGGAGGCCACGGCCGGCGCCGCGCGTCCCCCGCGGGAGCTGATCGGCGTGGGCACCGAGGTGGTCGGGCTCGCGCGCGAGCTGACCGGCTGGTGCAACCCCAACGTCCTCAGCGACGTGGCGGCGGCCTCCGAGGCGGCCCGGGCCGCGGTGGCCACGGCCATGGTGACGCTCGAGATCAACGTCCGCGCCCTCAAGGACGCCGCGACCCGGGAGGAGCTGCGTGCGGGGCTGGCCGAGGGCGAGTGGGCCGTCGAGGACGCCGCGGAGCTCACGCGGCTGATCCGCGAGCGCGTCCGGGGCTGAGGACCGGGCCCGCGGGGCCTCAGTCCTCCGCGCCCGCGGCGCTCTCCGTGCCCGCCGTGCCCGCGGGGCGGCGCACCCCGAAGGAGCCGACGACGGCGAGCAGCGAGATGATCCCGCCGCACAGGAAGGCGCTCCGCACGCCCGCCTCGGTGGCCTCCGGAGCCGAGGCCCCGGCGGCCGCCGCGCCGGCGGCGGAGAGGGTCAGCACGGTGACGAACAGGGCCGTGCCCGCCGCGCCCGCCACCTGCTGCAGGGTGCCGACCATGGCGGAGCCGTGCGAGTACAGCCGTGTCGGCAGGGCGCCCAGGCCCGCGGTGAACAGCGGGGTGAACATCAGGGCCAGACCCGTGCTGAGCACCACGTGGGCGAGCAGCACCATCGGGACGGGCGTGGCCCCCGTGGTGGAGGCGAGGTACCACAGGGACGCGCTCAGCAGGATCGAGCCCGGCACGAGCAGCACGGTGGGGCCCGATCGGTCGTAGACCCGCCCCACGAAGGGTGCCAGCAGTCCCATGACGAGCCCGCCGGGCAGCAGCAGCAGGCCCGTGCCCAGGGGGTCGAGGCCGTGCACGGTCTGCAGGTAGATGGGCAGGACGATCAGCGTGCCGAAGAGGGCCATCATGCTGACGGCGAGCACCGCCGTGGACATCGTGAACACCCGGGACCGGAAGGTGCGCAGGTCCAGCAGGGCGCGGTCCGCGCGCTGCAGCCGCGTCTGGCGCCGCACGAACACGGCCAGCGCTGCCACGCCCAGCACGAGCGGCACCCACGCCGGGAGCGCGGCGTCCCCGCCCTCGCCGAGCGTGCTCAAGCCGTAGACGAGGCCGCCGAAGCCCAGGGCCGAGAGCACCACCGAGACCACGTCCAGCGGCGCCGGACGGGGCTCGGTGACGTTCTGCATCCGCCACGCGCCGAGCAGCAGGGAGCCCACCGCGATCGGCAGCACCAGGATGAACATCCACCGCCACTCGAGCACGCTGAGGATGACGCCCGAGATGGTGGGCCCCACGGCCGGGGCCACCGAGATGACGATCGAGATGTTGCCCATGACCCGCCCGCGCCCGGCCGGGGGCACCAGGGTCAGCACCGTGGTCATCAGCAGCGGCATCATGATGGCCGTGCCGCCGGCCTGCACCACCCGCCCCGCGAGCAGCGTCCCGAACCCGGGCGCGGCCGCGCAGACGAGGGTGCCGAGGCTGAACAGCGTCATGGCGGTCAGGAACACGGGCCGGGTGTGCAGGCGCTGGAGCAGGAACCCCGTCACCGGGATGACCACGGCCATGGTCAGCATGTAGGCGGTGGTGAGCCACTGGCCGGCGACCGCCGTGACCGAGAGGTCGGCCATGAGGCGGGGCAGCGCCACGCCCATGATCGTCTCGTTGAGGATCACCACGAACGTGGAGACCAGCAGCAGCCCGATGACCAGGCGGTTGCGGGCGGAGTGGTCGGTGTCCGCGACGACGGCCGGGGGGCCGGTGTCCGGGAGCCCGGTGGCGGGCGCGGGGGCGGGGACGGGAGGGGTCTCGGACACGGGGACGTCGGGTGCCATGGGCGGGGGATCCTTCGGGACGCAGCAGTGATTCACCGGTAGAGCCGTCCCGGCCCCCGCTTCATTCCCGTCCGGGAAGTGACAATGGGCTCATGCGCAGATACCTCAAGGACGCCGGCGTGCACGCCGAGATCACCCCGGACGGCTTCACCGAGGGCGGGTTCGTGCTCTCCATCGGCGGGGCCGAGCAGTCCCACGTGGACCTCGCCCGCCCCGGGGAGATCTTCTACGAGTACCTGCGGCGGATCGGCGGCGTCGTCGACGTGGTGGCGGCGCCGGGTGCGCCGGTCACCGCGGTCCACCTGGGCGCCGGGGCCCTGACGCTCGCCCGGTACGTGGCCGCGACCCGGCCCGGCTCCGCGCAGGTGGCCGTGGAGCTGGAGCGGGAGCTGCCCGCGTTCGTGCTCGAGGCGCTGCCCCTGCCCGTGGGGGCGGACGTGCGCGTCGTGATCGACGACGCCCGGGCGGCCTTGCCGGACGTCGTCGCCCCCGGGACCGCGGACCTCGTGGTCCTCGACGTCTTCTCGGGCCGGGACGCCCCCGCCCACCTCACGGAGCCGTCCTTCTACGCCGAGGCCGCCGGGCTGCTGGCGCCCGGCGGGGTGCTGGTCGTCAACGTGGGCGACGACCCCGGGCTGGCGTTCTTCGCCGGGCAGGCGCGGGCGATGCGGGAGGCGCTGGCCGACGTGTGGTGCCTGGCCGAGGAGCGGCTGCTCACGGGGCGCTACCCGGGCAACCTGGTCCTCGTGGGCGGGCGCCGAGCCTTGCCCCGGGAGTGGGCGGACGCCTTCGCCGCCGCCGGACCGCACCCGGCGGGTGTGCTGGACGGCCTCGGCCTGGAGGAACTGCTCCACCGCCTGTAGCGTGGATCACACCGCCGAGCCGAGGAGCGTGCTGTGAGCACCGCCGAGAACACCGCAGAGAGCACCGCCACGAATGCCACCGCGAATGCCACCGCGAACATCCCCGGGAACACCGCCGGGGACACCGCCGGGGACACCGCCGTCCTGGAGTCCGTCCCCGCCGTCGAGGGCGAGACGTTCTCCCGGGTGGCCCTGACGCCGGCCGCCGTGGAGCTGCTCGGGACGCTGCGGGGGATCCACGGGCGGCTGATGTTCCACCAGTCCGGCGGGTGCTGCGACGGCTCCGCGCCCATGTGCTACCCGGCCGGGGACTTCCTCACCGGCCCGGCGGACGTGCTGCTGGGCGTGTTCACGCTGCCCGGTGACCCGGCCACGGCCGAGCTCGAGTTCTGGATGTCCCGCGAGCAGTTCGAGTACTGGAAGCACACCCTCCTCACGGTGGACGTGGTGGAGGGCCGCGGCTCCGGGTTCTCGGTGGAGGCGCCGGAGGGCAAGCGCTTCCTGATCCGCTCGGTGCTCATGCAGGATCCGGCCGGCTCCTGAGCCGGCCCTGCTCGTCGAAGGACGGGCCCCGGTCGTGGACCGGGAAGGTGGTGAAGGCCGGGACCTCGTAGGGGTGGGCCCCGGCCATCGCCCGCAGCACGCGCTCGCGCTCGGCGGCCGGATACAGCGTCTCGATGCGGACCTCGTCGACCTCCTGGGGCCGGCCGACCTCCCCGATCACGGGGTGCGCCCCCGGCAGCGGCGTGAACCGCCCGGTGCCGCGGCTCACGAACGCGGTGTGGGAGTAGTTCCCGGCCCGTCCCGCCCCGGCCTCGCCCAGGGCCTGCAGGACCTGCTCGGCGTGGGTGGCGGGGACGAAGACGACCAGGCAGTGCTGCTCGCCGCTCGGGGGCTCAGTGCTCATGGGGGGCGCAGACCTCCGGTTCGTCGTGGTCGGCGGGCTCCAGCTGGATCGTGGAGTGCTGGACGGACACGGGGAAGTGCTCGGCCACGCACTGCTGGATCCGGCCCAGCGCCTCCGCGGAGCCGCCGGAGTAGAAGTACTCCTCCTCGAGCACCACGTGGGCGGTGAGCACGGGCAGGTCCGAGGAGATCCGGGTCGCGTGCAGGTCGTGGACCTCCACCACGTGCGGGAGCTCGAGGATGTGCCCGCGGACCTCGTCCATGTCGAGCCCGGGGGGCACGCTCTCCATGAGCACGGACAGGGACTCCACGAGCAGCCGGACGGTGCGGGGCACGATGAGCGCCCCGATGAGCAGCGCCACCACGGCGTCCGCCTGCACCCAGCCGGTGAGGGTGATGACCACTGCCGCGACGATCACGGCGACCGAGCCCAGTGCGTCGTTGAGCACCTCGAGCATCGCCGCGCGCAGGTTCAGGTTCGAGCGCCGGCCCCCGAAGAGCACGGCCATCGCCACGAGGTTGCCGGCCAGGCCCAGGGCGCCGAAGACCAGCATCTCGGCCGAGGCCACCGGGTGCGGCTCGAGGAACCGGCGCACGCCCTCCACGAGCACGAACAGCCCCACGGCCAGCAGCACCCCGGCCTGCAGGGCCGCGGCCACGATCTCCGCGCGCCGCCAGCCCCACGTGCGCCGGGCGCTGGGCGGGCGCAGGGTCAGCTGCGCGGCGATCAGCGCGAGCAGCAGCCCGCCCGCGTCCGTGAGCACGTGGGCGGTGTCGATGAGGAGCGCCAGGGAGCCCGTCCACAGGGCGCCGACCAGCTGGACGACGAACAGCGCCGCGGTGATCCCGAGGGCGGTGGCGATCCGCCACCGGTCGGTCCCGGGGCCGGCGTGCGAGTGCCCGGGCCCGTGGTCGTGCTCCGCGCGTCCGCGGTCCCCGGCGTGGTCGTGAGCCATGCCCCCATCGTAGAACGCGGGCGGGGGCGCGGCGTCGCGGCTCAGCCGGTGACGAACCCGCGGAACTCCCCGGTGGCGGGGCCGTAGTGGGAGTCCACCTTCATCACGGCGCCGGGGGTGCCGCCGCCGTTGAGGGCCTTGAGCAGGTCCCGCACGGCGTGCCGGGGGCCCTCGGCGATCACCCCCACGGTGCCGTCCGCGTTGTTCACCGCCGAGCCGTGCAGGCCCAGCCGCTCCGCGTGGCGCGCGGTCCACCAGCGGAACCCGACGCCCTGCACGGAGCCGTGCACCACGGCGGTCAGGCGCAGGACCTCCTCGAGGTCCAGCCGTTCGGGGTCCCGCCCGGCGGTGGCTCCCTGGTGGATCGGGGGCAGGCTCACAGGTCCACCACCGTGGACTGGCCGGGGTCGATCTGCTCCCCGGTGGCGCGGGCCCTGGCCCAGCGCAGCGCGGTGGCGACCGTCCCGGGGCTGCGCCAGTGCTCGGCGGTCTCCGTGCGCACGCGCAGCACCACGAGCCCGGGGGTGGCGGGCCCGTCCGGGTAGTACGCCTTCAGCGCGTCGGACCACAGCCCCTCGAGCACCTGCCGGTCCTCGACCACCTCGGCGGCGCCGGAGATCGAGACCCATTCGTGGTCCCCCACGAACGCGACGTTGACGGCGTCGTTGGCCGCCACGTCCCGGACCGAGGAGGTGTCCCGGCTGGTGAAGAAGTTGAGGTCCTCCCCCGGGGCCACGTCGACCACGGTCATCGGGCGGCTGACGAGCTTGCCGGTGGCCTCGCGGGTGCTGAGCATGCCGACGCGGGTGCGGTTCACGAACTCGACGATGTGCTGGATGTCATCCTGGTGGGTGCTCATGTGGTCAGATTAGGGAACGACCGGGCCTCGTGGCACGGCCGGGCCCGGGAATTCATCATGGGCGGAACCGCTTGTCGTGCGCCGGCGCGCCGGAACGGGCCGGCCGGCCCCACGAGAAGGACGAGAGGACGAGAGCAGGACCATGGACGACACACAGGTCTCGGAGCAGACCGCGGAGAGCACGACGGCGAGCACCACCGGGGCGATCAGCGCCCAGGACCGGATCGAGATCGCCGAGATCCTGAGCTTCTCCTCGCACCTGCTGGACAACCGCCAGTGGGACATGTTCGGGGAGGTGTTCGTGCCGGGAGTCCGCCTCAGCGCACCGCAGGGGGAGTTCGACGGTCCGGCGGGCGTGCGGCGCTTCGTCGAGTCCGTCGATCTCGCCCGCTTCCCCGCCACGCACACGCTGAACTCGATCGTGGAGGCCGTGGACGAGGACACCGCCGTGTGCTGGTCCAGGATGCTGCTGCTGACGTGGGACCGGAGGGTGGCCTGCGGCGACTACATCGACACGTTCCGCCGCACCGCCGACGGGTGGCGGATCGAGCGGCGCACCGTGGCGCCCCGCAACGACTCCGCCTCCGCGGCGCTCGCCGAGGGCGGCTACGCGCCGGCCCCGTACGCCTACGCGATGTTCGACGACGCCGTGCTCGCGGCCGCCGACCGGGCCCGCCGGTGAGCCCCGCACCGGGCGCGGGGTGGGACCGGGTGCCCGCCGCCGACGCGCTCGAGATCGGCACCGTCCTGAGCCGGTGCGCCCGGGTGGTGGACGCCCGCGCCTGGCCGGACCTGGACCGGGTGTTCACCGGGGACGCCGTCGTCGTCTCCCCGGGCGGGACCGCGCGCGGGCCCGCGGAGATCGTCGAGCGGACCCTGGCCGAGACCCGGGACCCCCACCTGGTCACCGACACGGTGCTGCGCCGGTTCACCCCGGACCGGGTGCGGGCCTGGAGCAAGTGGCTGGTGGTGTGCGCCGACGGGACCGCGCTGGGCGGGGACCAGCTGGACCTGTTCGTGCGCACCCCGGACGGCTGGCGGATCGCCGAGCGCCGCATCGCCGCCCTGGACGCGCCCGGACCCGGCACGACCGCGCCCGGCGCGACCGCACGCGTCCTGGGGACGGCCGACTTCCTGGCCTAGGAACCCTGCGCCGTTCCTGGTCAGGGGCCCTGCGGCGAGGGGCGGCCGCCGCGCCCGGGGTCCCGGTGCGCGGCGGCCGCCCCTCGTGCGGTGCGCTCAGGCGGTCACGGCTGCACCTCGAGCGCCTCGGTGATGAGCGTGTGGCCGTCGGAGAACTCGATGGTCTTCCCGATGGTCGAGGGGTCGTCCAGCACGGCCGCGACCACGAGCGCCACGTTGGCCCGCGAGGTCCGGTGCTCGCCGTCCCGCTCGCCCGCGGACACGTCGATCCTGCCGGTCGCCTCGTCCTCGGTGAGGGCGCCGGGGCCCACGATCGTCCAGTCGAGCGAGGAGGCGCGCAGGTGGTCGTCGGCGTCGGCCTTGGCCTGGGCGTAGGCGTGGAAGGGGTCGTCCTCGGGGACGCCGTGGTCCTGGCCGGCGCCGAAGTAGGAGACCATGACGAAGCGCTTGGCGCCGGCCATCACGGCCGCGTCCATCGCGCGGATCGCCGCGTCCCGGTCCACGGCGTAGGTGCGCTCGGGGCTGCCGCCGCCGGCGCCGGCGCTCCACACGACGGCGTCCTGGCCCTCGAGCAGGTCCGCGAGCTGGGCGACCGACAGCTGCTCCACGTCGGCCACCACGGGGGACGCGCCGGTGTTCTCGACGTCGTCCGTGTGGTCGGGGTTGCGGAAGATGCTCGTGACGTCGTTGCCGCCGGTCTTGAGCAGCTGGGCGAGAACGAGGGCGACCTTGCCGTGGCCGCCGATGATGGCTGTGCGGGACATGGATGTGCTCCTTGGGGTGGTGAGGGGACGTGGTGTTCTCCCCCGACGCTAGCCCCCTCCCGGCCGCAGGTACACGGCTCACGCGGAGGGCGAAACCGGGAATGCGCCCGGCCCCGGCGTCCGGCGCCGGCGTCCGGCGCCGCGGACGCCTCGGGTAGCCTCGACGGGACCCCTGTTCCCGACCGGAGGCTGCCCCGTGCTGATCTTCCAGCTCCTGCTGACCGCGATCGCCCTCGTCCTGCTGGTCGTCGCCCTGATCGACGGCGCATGGACGCTCGCGCTCATCGCCGCCATGATGCTGATGATCGCGGTGTCCGGCGTGTTCATCGCCTACCGCCGGGAGAAGCACCTGGGCCGGCGCTGAGCGCCCCCGCTCCTCCCCCGGGCCGCTGCGGGGCTACTCGGCGGCGTCCTCGATGCCGGTCACGGCGGTGAGGATGAACACCGAGTCCTCCAGGGCCACCACGGAGTGCCGCTCCGCGGGGATCACGTGCAGGTGTCCGGCCCCGAGCACCAGGTCCTCGCTCGAGGAGACCCGGATCCGCCCGTGCAGCACCTGCAGGCTCCCGGCGTAGGGGGCGTTGTGCTCCGCGAGCACCGCCCCCTCCTTGAGGGCCAGGAGGGTCTGGCGCAGCACCTTCTGGTGCAGGAGCTGCTCGGCGCTGCGCCCGTGCGGGGCGTGGCGTGCCTCGTTCAGGTGCTGCAGGGCGATCTCGTTCAGGTGCTGCATGGTTCTCCTCCTGGGTAGGTGATCCGGTCTCCGTCGACCACGGCGAAGTCCCGCAGCGTCGCGGGGGTCAGCTTGCCGGGGCCCATGATGTGCTGCACGTCGTGCCCGCGCACCAGCAGGGCCTCGGCCACGAGCGAGCGGTGGCAGCGCCACCAGACGGCCTCCGCGCACATGATCGCGACCACGCGGTCCTCGGCCAGGCGCTCGAGCCCGGCCAGCGCGGCCCGGAACTCGTCGGTCAGCATGTGGTCGGCGTAGCCGCGGAAGGACTCGTTGCGCCAGGCGGTGTTGACCGAGTCCTTCGAGGTGGGGCGCAGCCCGCCAAGGCCCTTGCAGTAGCTGTGCCCGATGCCGGCCTCCGCGAGCGTGCCCGGCAGCGCGTCGAGGTCGAACTGCGGGTTCTTCCGCGAGCGCGGCACCGTGCGGATGTCGACGAGCTGCTGCACCCCGGACTCCCGCAGCAGCGCCACGAACTCCTCGGCGGAGCGGGTGGAGTGGCCCACGGTGTAGACGGTGTGCGCGGTCATGTCCCCACCCTACTGACCGGGCACGGAGGCCTCCCCGTCCCGACACGGCCCGCTCCGCGGGAGCCGGCCCGGGCCGTCACGACCCGCCGGAGCCGGCCTCGGTCCAGCGGGCGGACCCGCCCGGGGTCCGGCGGCCGACGGCCGCCCGGGAGTTCCACGCCTCGTGGTCGGCCATGGTGAAGCGCCGGCCTGTCACGGCGGTCGGGACGATGCGGACGAACTGGTCCTTCATCCCCTCCTGCCACGGGAACAGGGGCAGCTGCAGGGCCTCCATCAGGGCGTGGCCCGGCCGGACGCTCTCGGCGCCGCCCTTGACGATCACGCTCCACGCCGTGGCGGTCGCCGGGTCGTGCCCGTCGATCTCGAGGGCCACCGCCAGGCCCCCGAGCGCGCCGCTCACCTTCGTGCCCAGGCCCGAGCGGAACACGATCGTCCCGCGGTCGACCACGTAGTTGATCGGGAAGATCTCCGGCGCCCCGTCCACCACGACGGCCAGCCGGGCGACGCCGTCCGCCCGCAGCCGGTCCCAGCAGTCCTCGGGGGCGAGCTCCTCCACGTCCTTGCGGTACCACTCCACCGTCGGCCCCTTCCGTGCTCCTCGGCCGCCCGGGGGAGCCCGGCCGCCACCTCCAACCTACGGTGCCGCCGCCGCCGGGGGAACAGGACCGGCCCGCGCTGCGGCGCCCGGTCCGGGACGTGGGAGAATCGGGGCCATGAGCGTGGTGATCGCGGGATGCGGAGACCTGGGCACGGAGATCGGGCTGCGGCTGGCCGGGCAGGGGCACGAGGTGCTGGGCCTGCGCCGCCGTGCGGAGCTGCTGCCGCCGCCCCTGACCGGGATCGCGGTGGACCTGAGCACCGAGGTGCCCGAGCTGCCGGGCGACGTCGAGCTGCTGGTCGTGGCCACCGCCGCGGACGGGCGGACGCCGGAGGCCTACCGGGCGGCCTACGTCGACGGCCTGCGCCACCTGTTCGACGGGCTGCGCGCCGCCGGGGCCCTGCCCCGGCGCGCCCTGCTGGTCTCCTCGACCGCCGTGTGCGGGGACGCCGACGGCGGGGAGGTCACCGAGGACACCCCGCCGGACCCCTCGACCCCGACCGCGCGGATCCTGCTGGAGGCCGAGGAGCTGTTCCACGAGCAGTTCCCGCACGGCACGGTCCTGCGGCTGTCCGGGATCTACGGGCCGGGCCGGACGCGGCTGATCGACAAGGTGCGCTC
Organism: Kocuria sp. UCD-OTCP; assembly: GCF_000349605.1. Taxonomy (NCBI): domain Bacteria; kingdom Bacillati; phylum Actinomycetota; class Actinomycetes; order Micrococcales; family Micrococcaceae; genus Kocuria; species Kocuria sp. UCD-OTCP. The sequence goes on along the minus strand of NZ_AOSQ01000023.1, from coordinate 22,249 downwards.
CGGGGACGGTGCCGCCGGGGCCGCCTGGACCAACCGCATCCACCGCGACGACGCGGCGGCGGCCGCCGTGCACCTGCTGACCATGGACGCGCAGCCGCTCACGCTGTACCTGGGCACGGACGACGAGCCCGTGCCCGAGCTCGAGGTCCTCGAGTTCCTGGCGCAGGAGCTCGGCGTCCCCCGGCCCGAGGACGTCCCGGAGGCGGACGCGCCGCGCCGGGGCTCGAAGCGGCTGTCCAACCGGCGGCTGCGGGAGTCCGGCGTCGAGCTGCGCCACCCCACGTACCGGGAGGGCTACCGGGCGGTGCTCGCCGGGGAGGGCGTGCGCCACCCCTGACCGGCGCCCACCCGCAGGACGACGTCGCGGACCTCGTAGGCGGCGATCAGCTCGACCCACGAGACCCGCGGCGGGTGCGCGAACTCCAGGGGCAGCCGCAGCAGGCGCTGCAGGAAGACGTCGGTCTCCTGGATCGCGAGGAACCCGCCCGGGCACCGGTGGGCGCCGTCCCCGAAGGACATCGCCTCGGGCCGGATCCCGCGCGGCCGGGACCGTTCCGGGCACAGCTGCCGGGCGCCCTCCCCCAGGGCCTGCTCGTCGGTGTTCGCCTGGCGGACGTAGAGGTCGAGCAGCGCCCCGGCGGGCACCTCGTGGCGCTCGTCCCCGTCCTCCAGGACCAGCTCCCGCGTGGTCCGGCGGTAGAGGTGGCCCACCACCGGTTCCAGGCGCAGGATCTCGTGCAGGATCCCGTGCCGGGCCGGCTCGTCGGCCGCGAGGTACTCCTCCCGCAGCCGGTCGTCCTCCAGCAGGTGCCAGGCGGCCACCGCGATGAACTCGCGGGTGGTGGCCATGCCGGCGGCCGCGTAGGTGAGGCACTCCACGAGGATCTCCCGGTCCGTGTAGTCCTCCGCGAGCAGGTGGGACACGACGTCCTCCTGCGGCTCCCGGCGCCGGGCCCGGATGGCCGGGCGCACGTCCCGGAGCTGGAAGGCGGTCATCGCCCACATCGGCCGCAGGGCCCCGGCGACGGCGCCCAGCCGAGCGGGGAGCCGGCGCCGCGGGGAACCGGCGGAGCCGGTCACGGGGCCGCTGAAGAAGCGCTCCAGGCGCCGGGACATCCCGTCGATGTCCGAGTTCGTCAGCCCCACCACCTGGGCGGCGACCTCCACGGAGTAGCGCAGGGTGATCGCGGACAGCTCGGCCCCGCCGTCCTGCCGGATCCGCTCGACCAGCTCGTCGGCGCGCTCCTCCATCAGGGCCCGGTAGCGGCGGCTCACCGCGGCCGGGGTGAAGAACCTCGCGGTGGCGGTGCGCTGGCGCCGGTGCTCCGGACCGTCCGCGTAGAGCACGGGCGGGTGGTCGCCCGTCAGGCCCTGCCGGGCGGTCTCCGCGCTGAAGCCGGCCTGGACCGTGCCGTCGGCCTCCCGCAGCACCTGGCGGACCATCGGCAGGGAGCGGACGTGCCAGACGCCGTCGAGCACCTCCACCCGCGGCACGCTGCGCTCGCCGGGCGGGGCGGTCCGGCGCCGGTCGCCGTGCGGGACGGGGCAGCGGGTCTCGGGGCGGGCGTCGTCGCTCATGGGCTCATGCTAGTCCCGGGGTCGGACCGGTCCGGCGTGGACCGTCTCAGTTCCGCTCCGCCTGGTCGTTCTCGATCTGCGCCGTGGCGGGCAGCACCTGGGAGGACGAGGGCCCGTCCAGCACGACCAGCAGCACGCGCAGGTCGGCCCCGGAGAGGTAGGCGCCCACCAGGCGGTGGTTGGAGTCGAGGACCACGAGGAAGCCCTCGGTCCGGTACGCCGGGACGGTGAGCTGGACCGGCCCCGACTCCTCCGCGAACTCCTGGCGCATGTGGTCGATCTTGCCCTGCCGGTCCTCCGGCCACTGCTTCGCGGCCGCCTCGGCGAGGGTCAGCGGCCGGTGCTGCGGGTGCGACCACTCGCCCGGGTTGCCCTCGGGGTCCACGTGCCACACCGTGTAGAGGTCGGCGAGCTCCTCCCGGGACGAGATCACGAGGTCCTCGATCCGGGAGTTCTCGTCGTCCACCGCACCCCAGTCGAGCCAGGCCCGGATGTCGTCGCCGAACAGGGTCTTGAAGTCCGAAACGTCCATGCCGTCATCTCAGCAGACTTGTGCGCTCACCGCCACAGTGACGCCGGTGCGGGCGCTCAGGAGCCCTCGGAGCTCCCCCGGGCCGGGCGCGCCGCCGCCTCGGGCCGGACGTTGAACGCCGAGGCGGAGCGGTCGGCGGGCTCGGTCGGGAACACCGTGTGCCCCTCCGCCCACTTGTGCCGCGCGTAGGAGTGCAGCCGGTCCGCGAACGGCCCGTCCCGCCACTCCAGGTAGGGCATGTCCTGGCTCGCGTCGAGCAGGAAGTAGCTGCTGAACGCCCGGATCACCTGCGGCGCGCCCGGGCCCGCCGCAGGCTCCTCCGCCGCGGCGGGCTCCCCGAGCACCAGGAAGATCGGGGCTCCGGGCAGGCCGTCGTAGACCCGCACCTCCAGGCGTTCGGCCACCACGGGGTCGAGCTCGCCGAGGGCCCGGAGCTGGTGGACCAGCGTGTCGAAGCTGCGCCGCAGGTCCATGGGCGAGAGACCGTAGTGGTGGCGGATCTCGCGGAGCCGGGACGCGAGCGCGGGCGACTTCGGGTCGAGGACCAGCAGCCGGACGCGGACCCCGGCGTCGAGCGCCTTGTGGATCGCGTCCAGGTCGCCGGCCAGGGTCAGCGGGAAGGTGTCCATCCACCACAGCTCCTGGCCGGGGCGCACGCCCCGGAGCACGTCGACCGCGTCGAGCTCCTCGCGGACCCCCACGAGGCCGAGCCGGTCGTCGCGGGCCGCCGTCGGCGCGGGGACCGGGGGACGCTGCGCCTCGACGGGCCCGGAGCCGTGCCAGCGCGCCAGCCCGGCGTCCAGGAGCAGCCCCACACCGCCCACGGTGAGCAGGACGGCCCCGGCGTCGAGGAGCACCTCCGACCACGCCCGCCCGGCCACCAGGGCGACGACGACGAGCGCCGCGCCGAGGCCGACCAGCACGACCGGCGCCGTGACCGGGCGCCGCTCCGGCACGGTGCGCGCGGCGGCGCGCCACCCGTCGCCCCCGGCCCGGTCCTGGGTGGCACTGCGGATCTCCAGCACGGGACTCCCCCTCCTCGAGCGGCTCTGCTCCCACCCTGGCACGGCTCCTGACCTGGGCGTTAGCACCCCGGGCACCGGGGCTTTTTGTGACAGCCGCTGCGCCGCGCCCGTCCGGCGCTCCGTCCCCACTTCTGCGGCACCGCACCCCACCATGCGTTTGCATACCTAAACTCGGAGTAGGGCGGGTGGGGGCCCGGCGTCACGACCGCTTCCCCGCCCCGGGGACCGCCCCCACGCCCAGCAGCTGACCGCACCGGCCGCGCTGCCCCCTCCTGCGGAAGGCACCTCTCTTGGCCACGACACTCCGGGACCGCCTCGGCGACCGTCACAACCGCCTCAACGCCCTCCGCCTGGGTCTGGCGTCCCTGGTGATCGTCGGGCACACCTGGCCGCTGACCGGCGCGGACGGCCCGAGCCTCGAGGTCCTGTCCGACGTGGCCGTCAACGGCTTCTTCGTGCTCAGCGGCTACCTCATCGCGGAGAGCAGGGTGCGGACCACACTGGTGCCCTACCTCTGGCGGCGGTTCCTGCGCATCTACCCGGCCTTCCTGGTGAGCCTGCTCGTGGTGGCCGCCGTCTTCGCGCCGCTCGCGGCCGCGCTCGAGGGCACGTCGCTCGACGTGGCCTCCGCCGCCGGCTTCGTGCTGAACAACGCCGACCTGAGGATCTCGCAGTGGGGCATCGACGGGACCCTGGTCCGGGTCCCGGCCCCGGACTCCTGGAACGGCTCGCTCTGGACGCTGTTCCACGAGGCCCTCGCCTACCTGCTGATCGGGCTCGTCCTCAGCCTCGCCGTCGCGGCGCGGCATGCCCGGTGGGTGCTGCCGGGGCTGTTCCTCGTCGTGCTCGTCCTGCGCCCCCTGGTCGAGGGCCCGCTGGAGGTCACGAGCCACCTCTGGCTCAACGGCGCCCGGCTGGTGGGCTACTTCCTGGCGGGCGCGGCGGTCTGGGCCTGGGCGGGGACGTGGCGGCCCACCTGGGTGCACGTCGCGGGGGCGGGCGTCGTCTACGCCGTGCTCACGGACCAGGGCTGGGCGGACCTGTACGGGCAGCTGCCGCTCGCCGTGCTGCTCCTCGGCCTCGGCGCCGCCCCGTCCCGGAACTGGACCACCCGCACCGACCTCTCCTACGGCGTCTACATCTACGCGTACCCGGTGCAGCAGCTCCTCGTGCTGCTCGGCACGGCGTCGTGGGGCGTCGCCGTCAACTCCCTGCTCGTCGTCCTGCTGACGCTGCCCCTGGCGCTGCTGTCGTGGACGCTTGTCGAGAAGCCCGCCCTGCGGGCCAAGGCGTGGCTCGACCCCCGCGACCGGCCCGACCGGCGGGTCCCCTCCGCCGGCGCGCAGAACCCCTCGCCCGCGGCCGTGGAGGGACGCCGTCCGGAGTGACCGCGCCGGCTCCCGCCCCCGCCGCCCGGCCGGCGCGCCCGGGACCCCCGGGCCTCCTTGTCCGGCACCGGGGCGGTGCCTACCGTGAGGAGCAGGCGGGCGCGACGCCGCCGGCCCCGACCCGTCAGGAGCACCCATGGACACCCCGGTGATCGAGGCCCGCGGGCTCGTCAAGACCTTCGGCCCCACCGCGGCCCTGGACGGCTTCGACCTCACCGTGGCGCCGGGGCAGGTCGCGGGCTTCCTCGGTCCCAACGGCTCGGGGAAGTCCACGGCGATCCGGGTGCTGCTGGGCCTGCTCCGGGCGGACGCGGGCACGGCCACCGTCCTCGGCCTGGACGCCTGGCGGGACGCCGTGCAGATCCACCGCCGCACCGCCTACGTCCCCGGGGACACGAACCTGTGGCCCAACCTGACCGGGGGCGAGATCGTGGACCTGCTCACCGGCATCCGCGGCGGACGGCGGCGGCGCCGCCGCCGCGACGAGCTCGTCGAGCGCTTCGAGCTCGACCCCACGAAGAAGGCCCGCAGCTACTCCAAGGGCAACCGGCAGAAGGTGGCCCTGGTCGCCGCCCTGAGCGCCGAGGCGGAGCTGTACGTCCTGGACGAGCCGACCTCCGGGCTGGACCCCCTCATGGAGGCCGTGTTCACGGACGAGGTGCGCCGGCTGAGCGGGCAGGGCAGCACGGTCCTGCTCTCGAGCCACATCCTGGCGGAGGTCGAGAAGCTGTGCGACACCGTGACCATCATCCGCGCCGGACGGGACGTGGAGAGCGGCACCCTCGCCCAGCTGCGCCACCTGACCCGCTCCGCCGTCACGGCCACGACCTCCGCCGGACCCGGCCGCCTGGGTGGGCTGCCGGGCGTGCACCACCTCGTGCACGAGGACGGGAGGCTGGGCTTCGACGTCGACGACGCCCGGGTCCCCGAGGTGCTCCGGGCGCTCGCGGACCTGGGCGTGCAGAACCTGACCGTCACCCCGCCCTCGCTCGAGGAGCTCTTCCTGCGCCACTACGGCGACCGCCCGGCCGAGCCCGCCGCCCCGGGCGGGACCGGGCGCGGCGCCGGCCGGGACGTGCGGGCGCCCCGATGAGGACCGCCGAGCCGTGGGCCGCGACCGGCCGGCTGTTCCGGCTCAACCTGCGCCTGGACCGGGTCCGGATCCTCGTGTGGGTGCTCGCGCTCACCGGCACCGTGTCCGCGACGGTGCTCGCCCTCGAGGAGACGTTCCCGGACGGCGAGGCCCGCCAGGCCCGGGCGGCCCTGCTGGACAACCCGTCCGCCGTGATGATGACCGGCCCGGCCTTCGGCGCGGACGACTACACGCTGGGCGCCATGACGGTCAACGAGCTGAGCCTGTCGGTGCTCGTGGCGACGGCGATCATGAGCATCCTGCTCGCGAGCCGGCACGTGCGGGCCGAGGAGGAGTCCGGGCGGCTCGAGGTCGTCCGTGCGCTGCCGGTGGGCCGCTTCGCCCCGGCGGCGGCCGCCCTGGGTGCGGTCGCCGTGGCGGACGCGGCGGTCGGCGCCGGGATCACCGCCGGGCTCTTCGCGGCGGGCCTGGGCGGGGTCGACGCCGTGGCGTGGGGCGTGGCCACGGCGCTCACCGGCCTGGTCTTCGGAGCCGTGGCGGCCCTGACCGCCCAGCTCACCGAGCACGCACGGGCCGCCTCCGGCACGGCGATGGCCGTGCTCGGCGCGGCCTTCCTGGTGCGCGGGATCGGGGACGTCGTCGAGCCCACCGGCTCGTGGCTGTCCTGGTTCTCGCCGATCGCCTGGGCCCAGCAGACCCGGCTCTACGTGGACCTGCGCTGGTGGCCGCTGGCGCTCTCGGCGGCACTCACGGCGGCGCTGCTGGTGGCGGCCGTGCTGCTGGCCCAGCGGCGGGACCTGGGCGCCGGGCTGCGGCAGGCACGCCCCGGACCCGCGGCGGCCGGGGCGGGCCTGCTCTCCGCGACCGGGCTGGCGCGGCGGCTGCTGCGCGGCACGTTCCTGGGGTGGACCGCCGGGCTCGTCCTCTTCGGCCTGGCCTTCGGCTCGCTGGCCGACTCGCTGGAGGACAGCATCGCGGACATCCCGTCGATCACCGACTGGCTCGTGATGGACCTCGACGCCCTCACCGAGTCCTTCGCCGCCGCGACGCTGTCCTACCTCGCGCTCGGGGTGGTCGCGTTCGCCGTCTCGGGCGTGCTGCGCCTGCGCTCCGAGGAGGAGTCCGGCCGCACGGCCCTGCTCCTCTCGACGGGCCTCGACCGGGTGCGCTGGGTGCTCGGCTGGCTCGCCGTGGTCGTGGTGGAGGCCCTCCTGGCCCTGCTGCTGGCCGGGGCCGCGCTGGGCGCCGGGGTCACCGCCACCACCGGGGACCTGCGCTGGACCGGCGAGCTCGCCCTGGCGGCCCTGGCCTACGCCCCGGCCGTGCTCGTGGTGGCGGGGGTCGCCGCCGCCCTGGTGGGACTCGTCCCGCGGTTCGCCGCGCTGAGCTGGGCCGTGGTCGCGTACGTGGTCTTCGTCTCGTGGTTCGGCCTGCTGCTCGACCTGCCGGAGGCGGCGATGAACCTCTCCCCCGTGCAGCTGACGCCGCTCGTGCCCTCCGAGGACTGGGAGGCCGCTCCGCTGCTGGGTCTCGCCGCACTGGCGCTCGCCCTCCTGGCCGCGGCCGCCGCCGGGTTCCGCCGCCGGGGCCTCGTGGCCTGAGCCGCGGGGCCGGCACCGACGCGGGGGCGCTCCCGGACGGCCGTCGCCTCCGACGGCCGTCCGGGAGCGCCCCCGCGGTACCCGCGGAACCGGGCGGTTCCGCGGCGGACCGGTCGCCCGGCGGCGCTGATCAACCGGCGAAGAGCGTGAGAGCCTCCCGGTTGAAGGCCTCGAGGTCACCGGGGTTGCGGGAGGTGACGAGGCGTCCGTCGACGACGACCTCCTCGTCCACCCAGTCCGCCCCGGCGTTCTTCAGGTCCGTGGCCAGGGAGGTGTAGGACGTGAGCCGCTTGCCCTGCGCGAGCCCGGCCTCGATGAGGATCCACGGGGCGTGGCAGATGGCCGCGATCGGCTTGCCCGCGGCGTCGAACTCCTTGACCAGGCGCAGGGCGTCCTGGTCCGTGCGCACGGTGTCCGCGTTGAGGGTGCCCCCGGGCAGGACCAGCGCGTCGAAGTCCTCGGCCTTCGCCGCGGCGAGGGTGCCGTCGACGTCGTAGCTGCCGGCGCGGTCCCAGTCCCCCTGCATCGCCGTGATGGTGCCCTCCTCCGGGGACAGGAGCACGGGGGTGCCGCCGGCCTCCTGGACGGCCTTCCACGGCTCGGTGAGCTCGGGCTCCTCGACGCCGTTCGTGGCGATGAACGCGATCTTCTTGCCGGTGATGTCGGTGGTCATGACGTGTCTCCTCGGTCGGGGGATCTGGCGGTCAGGACTCCACTGTTGGCACGCGGGGCGCGGAAAGGGAAGTGCGGGACGGCCGGGTTCTCGCTGGGCGATACCGGCGCCCGGCCTCGATACCCCCGGGGGTAGTTGAATACCCCGGGGGGTATCTGCCATACTCGGAACGAACGCCGGGCGGAGCACCCGGCACCCCTCCACGGCCTGACCACCCGCCCCGGCCGGCGGGAAGCAAAGGACACGCACCATGACCGTCACCCTCGTACTGACCCTCCTGCTGTCGGTGCTGATCGGGCTCTCGCTCGGTCTGCTCGGCGGCGGCGGATCCATCCTCACCGTCCCGATCCTCACCTACGTCGCCGGGCTGGACCCCAAGGAGGCCATCGCGGCCTCCCTGTTCGTCGTCGGGGTGACCTCCGCCGTCAGCGCCGTCAACCACGCCCGCAACCGGCGCGTGAAGTGGCGCACCGGACTCGTCTTCGGCGCGGCCGGCATGGCCGGGGCCTTCCTCGGCGGCCTGGCCGGCGGCTACATCCCCGGCACCGTGCTGATGGTCGCCTTCGCCCTGATGATGGTCGCGACCTCCCTGGCCATGATCCGCGGCCGCAGGAACAGCACCGCGACAACTCACGACGGCGAGCTGCCCGTCGGCAAGGTCGTCGCCGAGGGCCTGGTCGTGGGTCTCGTCACCGGCCTGGTGGGGGCCGGCGGCGGGTTCCTCGTCGTCCCGGCCCTGGCCCTGCTGGGCGGGCTGTCCATGCCCGTGGCCGTGGGCACCTCCCTGGTGGTCATCGCGATGAAGTCCTTCGCCGGCCTCGCCGGCTACCTCACCACGGTCTCCCTGGACTGGGCCCTGGTGGGTGCGGTGACCGTCGCCGCGGTCGCCGGCTCGTTCGCCGGGGCGCGGCTGGCCGGGCGCATCCCCGAGGCCGCACTGCGCAAGGGCTTCGGCATCTTCGTCCTGGTCATGGGCGTCTTCGTCCTGGTCCAGGAGCTGCCCGACGCGGCCGGCCTCGCCGTCGGGATTACTGCCGCGGCTGCGGGCGCGGCCGCCGCCGTCTGCTGGTTCGTGGTCCCGAGGTGCCCGCTGCGCACGCCCCTCACGGCCTGACCCTCGCCCTCTTCTTCCCACCGTTTCCGCACACCGTCCGCTACGACCGATTCCGAGATCACCGACCGAGAACCCCGACCAAGGAGGTCCCCATGGCCACCATCGACATCACCGAAGCCGACTTCGCCCCCACCATCGAGTCCAACGACATCGTCCTCGTGGACTTCTGGGCGAGCTGGTGCGGCCCCTGCCGCATGTTCGCCCCGACCTACGAGGCCGCCTCCGCCAAGCACCCGGACGTCGTCTTCGCCAAGGTCGACACCGAGGCCGAGCAGCGGCTCTCCGCCGCCGCCGGCATCAGCTCCATCCCCACCCTGATGGCCTTCCGCGAGGGCGTGCTCGTGTTCTCCCAGCCCGGCGCCCTGCCCGCCGCCGGGCTCGAGCAGGTCATCACCGCGGTCAAGGGCCTCGACATGGCCGAGGTCCACGCCGAGCTCGCCCGGCAGCGGGCCGGGCAGGAGGCCGGGCAGCAGGCCTGAGCCGCGGCGCGGGTCCCCGGCACGTCGCTTCCGCCGTGGCCCCGCCCCTGGAACACTCCCGTAACAACCCGCCGATACCGTCACCACGCCCCACGGCGCGCCGCGGGGCACCACCAAGGAGGAACGCACCATGGACGTCACCCTCATCGACACCCCCCAGCTCGGGGACCGCAGCTACCTCGTGCACGACGGGCAGGTGGCGCTGGTCATCGACGCCCAGCGCGACATCGACCGCCTCGAGGCCGCCGTGGAGCAGGCCGGGGTGAAGGTCACCCACGTGGCCGAGACGCACATCCACAACGACTACCTGACCGGCGGCTGCCTCTACGCCCGGAAGCACGGCGCGGCCTACCTCGTCAACGCCGCCGACGACGTCTCCTTCGAGCGCACCCCGATCGCCGACGGGGAGACCGTCCGGGTCGGCGAGCTCACCGTCAAGGCCGTGGCCACCCCCGGCCACACCCACCACCACCTGTCCTTCGTGGTGGAGCACGGCGAGGAGCAGGCCGTGTTCTCCGGCGGCAGCGTCCTCTACGGCTCCGTGGGCCGCACCGACCTGCTGGGCCGCGAGCACATGGTGGGCCTGACCCACGACCAGTACGCCTCCGCCCGCCGCCTCGCGGCCGAGGCGCAGGAGAAGGCCGCCCTGTACCCGACCCACGGGTTCGGCTCCTTCTGCTCCTCCGGCCCCGCCACCGGCGCGGACGAGTCCACCCTCGGCGAGCAGATCAGGACGAACCACGTCTACACCGATCCGGACGAGGAGCACTTCGTCGCCGAGCTCATCAGCAACCTCACGGCGTACCCGAACTACTACGTGCACATGGGCCCGGCCAACGCCGCCGGCCCCACCGAGCCGGACCTGTCCGTGCCCGACTCCCTGGACCCCGAGGAGCTGCGGTCCCGCCTGGAGGCCGGGGAGTGGGTGGTGGACCTGCGCCACCGGGTGGCCTACTCCGCCGAGCACCTGAAGGGCACGATCAGCTTCGAGTACGGCGACGGCTCCAGCTTCACCGCGTTCCTGGGCTGGATCTTCCCCTACGACCGGCAGCTGACCCTCGTGGGGTCGCGTGCGGACGTCGAGAACGCGATCCGGGACCTGTCGCGGATCGGCATCGACTCCCCCGACGCGGCGCTGGGCGAGGACCCGGAGAAGCTCGCCCCCGGGGCGGCCCGCTCCTCCTACCCGCGCGTCGACTGGAAGGGCATGCTCGAGGGGCGACCCGAGGACGAGACCGTCCTGGACGTCCGCCGGGTGGACGAGTACGAGCAGTCGCACCTCCCGGGCGCGGTCAACATCCCGCTGCACGAGCTGCTGCCCCAAATGGACGAGGTGCCCGCGGGCCGGCTGTGGGTGCACTGCGGCTCCGGCTACCGCTCGGGCGTGGCTGCGTCACTGCTCGAGCGCGCGGGCAAGGACCCGGTGCACATCGACGCCCTGTTCGCCGAGGCCGAGGAGGCCGGCGTGCCGCTCGAGAACTGACGCCGCCGCGGGGCCGGTGCGCGCCCCCGGCCCCCGCGGCCCCTCCCCGAAGCCCGCCCCAGCCCAGCGAAAGGCCCGCCGTGAGCACCTCCCGCACCGTCCCCCCGTCCGTCGCCGGACGGCGCAGCGTCACCGTCATCGGCGCCGCGGTCGTCCTCCTGCACGTCGCGGGCTGGGGCGCGCTGCTCGCCCTCGCCCTGGGCACCGACACCCCCCAGGGGGGAACGGGACTGTTCGTGGGACTCGCCCTCAGCGCCTACGCCCTGGGCGTCCGGCACGCCTTCGACGCCGACCACATCGCCGCGATCGACAACGCGACGCGCTCGCTGATGGCGCGGGGCCGGGCGTCCGCGGCCACCGGCTTCTGGTTCGCCCTGGGCCACTCCTCGGTGGTCCTCGTCTCCGTGCTGCTGCTGGCCCTCGGCCTGGAGGCCTTCGCCGGCGGCCTCGCGGACGAGGGCTCCGGGCTGCGGCAGGCCGCGGGGATCTGGGGCGGCACCGTCTCCGGGCTGTTCCTCGTCACCGCCGGGGTGCTCAACCTCGCCGTGCTGCTCCGGCTTCGCCGGGCCCGCCGCACGGCGCGCACCGGCGCCCTGGACGCCGCCGAGCTGGACGCCCACCTCGCCGACCGGGGCGTGCTGCACCGCGTGCTGCACCCCGTGACCCGCATGGTGGACCGCCCGGCCAGGATGTACCCCGTCGGCTTCCTCTTCGGCCTCGGCCTCGACACGGCGGCCTCCATCGGGCTGTTCGTCATGGCCGGCGGGCTAGCCCCCGAGCTGCCCTGGTACGCGGTGCTCGTGCTGCCCGTGCTCTTCACCGCGGGCATGACGATGTTCGACAGCGCCGACGGCATCCTGATGAACCGGGTCTACGGCTGGGCCTCGGTGGACGCCCGCCGCCGGCTGAACTACAACGTCACGGTGACCACCGTCTCCGTCGTCATCGCCTTCGTGATCGGCGGGACGAGTCTGCTGTCCGTGCTCGCCGAGCTCCTGCAGCCGACCGGCGGCGCGCTCGTCGCGGCGATCGACCTCAACTTCCTCGGCATGGCCGTGATCGTGTTCTTCGGCGTCGTCTGGCTGGGCTCGAAGGGCCTGGACCGGATCCGCCGCGACGGACGACCGGTCCCTGTGCGAGGCTGATCGTCATGGTCCGACTCCTCCTGCTCGCCGACACGCACGTCCCCAAGCGCGCCCGCGACCTGCCCGCCGCGGTGTGGCGGGCCGTCGACGACGCCGAGGTGGTGCTGCACGCGGGCGACTGGATCGACCTCGCGACCCTCGACCGGCTCGAGGAGCGGGCCGCCCGCCTCGTGGGGGTCTGGGGGAACAACGACGGCCCGGAGCTGCGCGAACGGCTGCCCGAGGTGGCCCGCGAGACGCTCGGGGGCGTGCGCTTCGGGATGGTCCACGAGACCGGTGCCGCCGCCGGGCGGGAGGCCCGGATGGACCGGGCGTTCCCCGGCCTCGACGTCCTGGTCTTCGGCCACAGCCACATCCCGTGGGACAGCACCACCCCGGCGGGCCTGCGGCTGCTCAACCCCGGCTCCCCCACGGACCGGCGGCGCCAGCCGCACTGCACCTATCTGACGGCGGTCGCCGACGGCGGGCGGCTCACCGACGTGGAGCTCGTCCGCCTCCCGCCGCGCTGACGCCCCGCGGCACCGGCGCCGCCGGGCCGAGCGCTCAGAGCAGGCCCCGCAGCTGGTAGTAGCGCCGGCCCACCACGGTCCCGTTGACCCGGACGGCGGCCCACACCAGCACGAGCAGCAGCGCCACCAGCACGGCCGGGACGGGCACGAAGAGCGCCCACACCACCAGCGCCATGCCCGGGACGGTCAGCAGGATCGGCCAGGCGTACTGCACCATCTCCACCGCCATGTAGTCCTGCATCTCCCGCAGGACCGGGTCCCGCGGGACGGCGCCGCGGCGCACCGAGGTCCGCAGCCCCTTGCTCGCCCGGGCGCGGGCGTCCATGAGGTCGTTGCGGGGCGCGTCGTCCGCCCGGGTGAGCGAGAGGATGATGCCGCTGACCAGCAGGGCCGCCCCGCCCACCACGAGTCCCCACTGCACCGGGCTGAGCAGCCCCCTCTCGCCCAGGAGGAGCGCGGCCGCGATGCCGCCCAGCAGCCCGACCACCAGGCTCGCCACGACGGCCAGCACGATCCGGCGGGCCCAGACCGCGTCGAGCTCCCCGAGCCGGGGGATCTGCACGTGCGGGTGGTCGGCCCCGCTGAGCCGGATCTCCTCGTCCATGGCGCACCGTCCTCTCGTCGCCCCGTGCTGCTGCGCGGGCCCCTCCATTGTCCCGCGGCCCGGGCGCGCTGGCACGTCCGCCCCCGGGACAGACAGAAACCCCGGCCCCGGTCAGGTGCCCGGGGCCGGGGCTGCCGACGGTCCTCAGGCGGCCTGGTAGGTCAGGCAGTCGGCCTCGTCGGCGCCGGCGCCGATCTTCACGTCGTGGGCCGTGCACATCAGGTGCTCGTTGTGCACGCACTCGCCGCGCTGGCAGGCACCGACCTCGGCGTGGACGGTGGGCAGGCCGCCGTCGGGGCCCAGCGAGATGAACGTGCCGCAGTGCGCGTGGCCGGAGGACCCGGTCACGGTGATCGCGTGGGCCGTGCACTCGTGGTCGTGGTTGAACGAGCACTGCCCCACGGTGCAGTCGGAGACGGGAACGAACTCGGTGGTGGCCATGACTTCTCCTCCGGGAGGATCTCCGGGCCGGAGCCTGCTGCCCCGGCCTGAACAAGCTCTTCCAGGATGCGCCTCACGAGGGACGATGGATAGCGCATTTTTTCGTGCCCCAATGTCCGCGGGCCGGCCGACAGGGCCCCGCGGCGCCGCCCTTGACGGGGCACCGCCGGGGGGTATTCGCTGGACGCACGGCGGTGCCGCCCGGCGGCGCCGCGACGACCCCGAGGAGACCCCATGAGCGCCGGCGACCACTTCTACCTCGACAAGGCGGATCCGGGCAGCTGGCGGGCGCTCAACGGCCTGGCGCGCAAGGTCGCCGCCGCGGCCGAGGACGCCGGGCTGTCCCGGGCGCTCGTGGAGCTGCTCAACATCAGGGTCTCCCAGCTCAACGGGTGTGCCTACTGCCTCGACCTGCACACCGGCTACGCCGTGGAGGCCGGGGTGAGCGCGCAGAAGCTGGCGGTGCTCCCCGCCTGGCGCGAGACGGAGCTCTTCGACGACCTGGAGCGGGCCGCGCTGGCCATCGGGGAGTCCGTGGCCCTGCTGCCCGACGAGGAGACCCGGCTGGCGGAGCTGGCGGTGGCCCGGGCGGAGCTGACCGACGAGCAGTACTCGGCGCTGCAGTGGACGGCGGTGGCGATCAACGCCTTCAACCGGGTCTCCGTCCTCTCCCGCCACCGGGTCCGCCCCCGTGCGGCCGCGCCGGAGGGACATCCCCCGGGAGAACGGGCCGCGGACGAGCCGGCACCGGACGCCCCGCGCACCCCGTCGACCGTCGCGGGGGGCACGGCGTGACCAACCTGGACGTGGACCCGCAGGAGCTGCTGTGCTCCGAGGCCGTCGGGGCCGGCGCGCAGCTGCTGGCCCCGCGCGAGGTGCCCCTGGGCGGGCCCCGCGCGATGACCGTGCGCCGCACCCTGCCCCAGCGGCAGCGCAGCCTCATCGGGGCGTGGTGCTTCGTCGACCACTACGGCCCCGACCTGGTCTCGGAGTCCGGGGGCATGCGGGTGGCACGGCACCCGCACACCGGCCTGGCCACCGTGAGCCTGCTGTTCACCGGCGGGATCGCCCACCGGGACTCGGCCGGCTACGACGCGATCGTCCGGCCCGGCGAGGTCAACCTGATGGTCGCCGGACGGGGGATCTCCCACCAGGAGTTCTCCACCCCCGGCACCACGCTGCTGCACGGGGTCCAGCTCTGGTACGCCCTGCCGGAGGCGACCCGCCACATGGCACCCACCTTCGAGCACCACGCCCCCGAGCCGGTGGTCGGGGAGGGCACGGAGCTGCGCGTCTTCCTCGGCTCCCTGGCCGGCAGCACCTCCCCGGTGGACACCTTCACCCCGCCGCTGCTGGCCGCAGAGGCCACCCTGCGGCCCGGCGCCCGGCTGGAGCTGGAGCTGGACCCGGCCCTCGAGCACGGCGTGCTGCTCGACACCGGCGACCTGGCGCTCAACGGCGCCCCCGTGCCGGTGGACCACCTCGCCTGCCTCCCGGTCGGGCAGGGTCCCGTGGTGCTGGAGGCCGGCCTGAGCCCGGTCCGGCTGCTGCTCATCGGCGGCGAGCCGCTGGGCGAGCAGATCGTGATGTGGTGGAACTTCGTCGGCCGCAGCCACGAGGAGGTCGTCGCCCACCGCGCCGCCTGGCAGGCGGAGATCGACGCCGAACCGGCCCCCGCGCCGGCCTCCGGCAGCTACGAGGACGGGGCGCCGTACCCGCGCTTCGGCCCCTACCCGGCGGAGCAGCCCGCCCCGCTGCCGGCCCCACCGCTGCCCACCGTCCAGCTGCGGCCCCGCGGCTGAGCCCGTCCCCCAGGAGACCACCATGGACACCTCCGCCGTCACGGTGCGGAACAACCCCGGCCGGCAGCGCTACGAGCTCCTCGACGGGGAGACCGTCATCGGCTCGGCCCACTGGGTGCCCTTCGAGGGCCCCGGCGGGCCGCAGCGGATCTTCTACCACACCACCGTGGACGACGCCTACAGCGGGCAGGGCCTGGCCTCGAGACTGGCCCGGGAAGCCCTGGACGACACCGCCGGGGCCGGGCTGACGGTCGTCCCGGTGTGCCCCTACATCAAGAAGTGGCTGCACAGCCACCCCGACCACCAGCAGCACGCCGTGGCCGTGCGGCCCGAGCACCTCGCCGCCGTCCCGCGGCACGAGCAGCAGTGAGCCCGTCACCCGGGCCGGAGCCCGGGGGCGCCGGCCCGCGGCGGCCGGGACGGGAGCCCGGGCTCAGCCCCGCTGGGCCGCGATGAGATCGAGGAAGTGGGCGCGCATCCGGGCCCGGTCGGGCTCCACGCCGGTGATGAGCCGGAACGCGTCCACCGCCTGGCCGACCGCCATGTGGCCGCCGTCGAGCACCTGGCACCCCCGGGCCCGGGCCGCGGCGACGAGCTCGGTCTCCACCGGCAGGTAGACCACGTCGGCCACCCACTGCCGGGCCTCCAGCAGGCCGGGGTCCACGGGGGTGCCGGGGTGGTGGTGCATGCCCACCGGGGTGGCGTTGACCAGCCCGTCGGCCGCGCGCACCAGCTCCGGCAGCGTCTCGGCGGTGGCGGCCGCGACCTGCTGCCCGGGGAAGAGCTCGGCCATGGCGGCGGCCCGCTCGCCCGCCCGGGCGGGGTCCACGTCGAACAGGTGCAGGGTCTGCACGCCGGCGCTCAGCAGCGCGGAGGCCACGGCGGAGCCGGCGCCGCCGGTGCCGACCTGGACCACGCGGTCCTTGGCCGCGCCGGGGAGCACGGCCCGGAACCCCGCGGCGAAGCCGGACACGTCGGTGTTGTGGCCGACGAACCGGCCGTCGCGGATCACCACCGTGTTGACGGCCCTCAGCGCGGCCGCCTCCGGGGCGACCTCGTCGAGGTGGTCCAGGACCAGCTGCTTGCACGGGTGCGTGATGTTGAAGGCGTTGAACCCGAGGTCCCGCCCGGCCCGCAGCAGCTCCCCCACGTCCTCGCCCGGGCGGCCGATCACCTCGAGGTCCACCGGACGGTACAGGTAGTGCAGCCCGTGGTTCCGCGCCTCGGTCTCGTGCATCGGCGGGGTGAGGCTGCGGGTGATCCCGTCGCCGATCAGGCCCACGAGGTAGGACTCGGAGGTGGTGCTCATGGTGGGCTCCTTGCGGGGTGCGGTCAGGACGCGGCCGCGCAGACCGCTCTCGGCGCAGCACCGGTGCCGGTGGCGCGGAGGGCATCGCGAGCCGTTGGGACGCCCATCACAGTACACCGGGAGGACGTGCAGGACCCGCTCTGCACTCACTGTGTGAACACGGATGCCACAGTGTGGAAGTGATTCCCACCGCGGGGGCGCCGGGCCCGCGCCGGGGCACAATGGGCGGCGAGGCAAGTGCCACGGCCCCGCCGACGGGGCCCACGAACTGCGGAGGGTGACGTCATGAGCGTGCTGGGCGAACTGGGGGCGGCGCTGGCCGCCGGGACCGTGGAGGTCGTGGACCTGACCACCCCGCTGGACCGGGACACCCCGATCCTGCGGCTGCCGGAACCGTTCGCCAACACGGTGGGCCTGTCCATGACCCCGGTGAGCGCCTACGACGAGGCCGGGCCCGGCTGGGCGTGGAACGACCTGACCCTGGGCGAGCACGCCGGCACGCACCTGGACGCGCCCGTGCACTGGATCACCGGCCGGGACGGGAGGTCGGTGGACCGGATCGAACCGGCGCGGCTCGTCGGGCCGGCCGCCGTCCTGGACCTCACCGCCGAGGCGGAGGCGGACGCGGACGCCCTGCTGGAGCCCGAGCACCTCGAGCGGTGGGAGGCCGAGCACGGGCGCTTCCCCGAGAACTGCTGGGTGCTCCTGCGCACCGGCTGGTCCGCCCGCGCGGACGACCCCGAGCGCTTCCTCAACGCCGACGCGGACGGCCTGCACGCCCCGGGGCCGTCGGTGGCCGCCGCCGAGTGGCTCGCCGCCCACCCGCACGTGAGCGGTTTCGGCGTGGAGACCGTCGGCATCGACGCGGGCATCGCCGGCGGCTTCGACCCACCCTTCCCCGCCCACCACCACCTGCTGGGCCACGACAAGTACGGGCTGACCTCCCTGCGCCGCCTCGACCGGCTGCCGGTCCTCGGGGCGCAGCTCGTGGTCGCGCCCCTGCCGGTCGTGGGCGGCACGGGCAGCCCCGCCCGGGTGCTCGCCCTCGTCGAGCGGGCCGGGGCGTGACCGGCACGGTCGCCCAGCTCGTGGGCCGTGCGCTCGCGGAGCTGGGCGTGGGGCACGCGTTCGGCGTGGTGGGCAGCGGGAACTTCCACCTCACCAACGCGCTCATCGCGGCGGGCGTGCCCTTCACGGCCGCCCGGCACGAGAACGGCGCCGCGACCATGGCCGACGCCTGGGCCCGCACCAGCGGGCGCGTCGCCGTGGTCACCACGCACCAGGGCTGCGGGCTGACCAACGCGACCACCGGCATCGGCGAGGCCGCGAAGTCCCGCACCCCGCTGATCGTGCTCACCGCCGACACCCAGGCCGCGGCCGTGCACTCCAACTTCCGGATCGACCAGGACGCCCTCGCCCGGGCGGTGGGGGCGGTGGCCGAGCGGGTGCACTCCCCCGCGAGCGCCGCGGCCGACGTCGCCCGGGCCGTCCGGCGCGCCCGCAACGACCGCCGCACCGTGGTGCTCAGCGTCCCGCTCGACGTCCAGGCGTCCCCCGCCCCCGAGGGCGCCGTGGTGCCCGCGCTCCCGCCCGCGCCGCGCGTACGCCCGGACGAGGACACCGCCGAGCGCCTGGCGGGGATGCTGGCCGCCGCGCGCCGGCCGGTGTTCGTGGCGGGACGCGGCGCCCGGGGGGCCCGCGCCGAGCTGACCACCCTCGCCGAGCGCTCGGGGGCGCTGCTGGCGACGTCGGCGGTGGCCAAGGGCCTGTTCGCCGGCGAGGACTTCGACCTCGGCATCTCCGGGGGCTTCTCCTCCCCGGCGACCGCGGAGCTGATCGGGGCGGCCGACCTCGTGGTGGCGTGGGGCTGCGCCCTGACCATGTGGACCACCCGGCACGGGCGCCTCCTGGGCCCCGAGGCCGCGGTGGTGCAGGTGGACCTCGAGGAGTCCGCCCTGGGCGCGCACCGGCCGGTGGACCGGCCGCTGGACCTCGGGGTCGTGGGCGACTGCGCGCTCACCGCCCGGGACGTCCTCGCCGCGCTGGAGCACGACGTCCTGCGGACGGGCGGCACCGCAGGAGAGGGCGCGGCCGGGCCGGGAGCCGCCGCCCCGGCGTCGTCGTCCTGGCGCACGCCCGAGCTGGCCGCGCGGATCGCCCGGGAGGCCCGGTGGCGGGACGTCGCGTTCGAGGACCTGTCCACGGCGGAGCGGATCGACCCGCGGGTGCTGTCCCGCGAGCTGGACGCGATGCTGCCGGCCGAGCGGGTCGTGGCCGTCGACAGCGGCAACTTCATGGGCTACCCCAGCCAGTACCTCTCCGTGCCGGACGAGCGCGGGTTCTGCTTCACCCAGGCCTTCCAGTCCGTGGGCCTGGGCCTGGCCACGGCCATCGGCGCCGCGCTGGCGCAGCCGCACCGGCTGCCGGTGCTCGGTACGGGGGACGGCGGTTTCCTCATGGGGATCGCCGAGCTCGAGACCGCCGTCCGGCTGGGCCTGCCGCTGGTGTGCGTGGTCTACGACGACGCCGCGTACGGCGCGGAGGTGCACCACTTCGCCGGTGACGGGGACGCGCCCCTGGACACGGTGGTCTTCCCGGACGCCGACATCGCCGCGATCGGCCGGGGCTTCGGCGCCGACGGCGTGGTCGTGCGCTCCGCCGAGGACCTGGCCGCCGTGCGCACCTGGCTCGACGGGCCCCGGGACCGGCCCCTGGTGATCGACGCCAAGATCGCCTCCGACGGCGGGGCGTGGTGGCTGGCCGAGGCCTTCCGGGGCCACTGACCCGGCTCCCGCGCCACGAGGTCACCGCCGGCGGGACGGGCCCCGCCGGGACGGATCAGGCCCCGGACCGGCCGTCCTCCGCCGCGTCCCGCCGCAGCCGGGTGATCCGCACCCGCTCCACCCGGCTGCGGTCCACGGCCAGGACCTCGAGCCGGTAGCCGTCCACGTCGACGACGTCCGCCGGGCGCGCCACCCGCCCCAGCCGGTCCATCACGAACCCGCCGACCGTCTCGTAGTGGCCCTCGGGGATGACGAGCCCCGCCTCCACCGGGACCTCCTGGATGATCAGCCCGCCGTCCACGAGCACGGCCCCGCCCTCGCGCAGCACCGTGTCCTCGTGCTCCCGGACCCCGGCGTCGAACTCGTCGTAGATCTCGCCCACGAGCTCCTCCACGAGGTCCTCGAGGGTCACGATGCCCGCCGTCCCGCCGTACTCGTCGACCACCAGCGCGATGTGGTGCCCGTCCTTGCGCATGGCCTGCAGGGTGCGCAGCACGTGGTTGGTCTCCGGCAGGAAGGGGATGGGCCGCACCACGTCCCGCAGGGTCCGCGGAGGGGCCTCGATGACCCCGTCGCCGTCCTGGTCCGCGACCACGAGGTCGCGGATGTGCACGAAGCCCAGGACGTCGTCCACGCTCGTGCCGAGCACGGGGTAGCGGGAGTGCGGCAGGGCCAGGGCCGTGCGGTAGGCCTCCGTGACGGGCAGGGTGCCGTCCAGGAAGTGGACGTCGGGGCGCGGGCGCATGACCTCGGCGAGGCGGCGCTCGCCCGCCTCGAAGACGTCCGTGAGGATCGAGCGCGAGACGGCCCCGATGCCCCGGGTGTCCACGACCATCTCCCGGATCTCCTCCGCCGAGACCTCCTCGGTGACGGCGTGCGGGTCCCCGCCCACCAGCCGGACCACGAGGTTCGTGGACACGGACAGCAGCCAGATGACGGGGCGCATGAGCGTGGCGAAGACGCTCAGCGGAGGGGCCAGGATCTTCGTGAAGCCCACGGAGCGCTGCATGGCCAGGCGCTTGGGCACGAGCTCCCCGAGGACGAGGGAGAGGTACGCGATCACCAGGGTCATGCCGATCAGCGCGGAGGTCTCCGCGGCCGCGGTGGACAGACCGGCCCGCTCGAAGACGGGGGCCACGTCCGGGGCGAGCGTCGAGGCGCCGTAGGCCGAGGAGAAGAACCCCGCCACCGTCACGCCGATCTGCACCGCCGAGAGGAAGAGGTTGGGGTCCCGGACGAGGGCGGCGGTCCGGGCGCCCTTGCGGCCCGAGCGCTCGATCCGCTTGACCTGGCTCTCCCGCAGGCTCACGATCGCCATCTCGGTGCCCGCGAAGACGCCCCCGACGGCCACGAACAGCAGGACCAGGAGGATGTTCACGATCGTGCTGTTGTCCATGGCGACCACAGTACCGGCCGCCTCCGGGACGCCAGGAGATCACCTGCTCGTCACGTCGCGTTGACCGGTTCGTCTCCGCGCTCCGCTTCGGTGGAGGGGCACTGTCCCCCCAGGCACGAGGAGCACCGTCATGACCACCCGTTCCCCCCGCACCCTGCGCGGCGCCGCCGCGGCCCTGTCCGCCGTGGCCGTGCTCGGCTCGGCGCTGCCGGCCGCCGCCGCCCCCTCCGGCACCGAGGACCCGATCGTCGTCGGGCACCGCGGCGCCGCCGGCACCGCCCCCGAGAACACGGTCCCCGCGTTCAAGGACGCCCGCGCCGCCGGCGTCGACTACCTGGAGATCGACGTCCAGCTCAGCGCCGACGGCGTGCCGTTCCTGTTCCACGACAGCACCCCCGCGCGCACCACGGACGTCGAGGAGGTCTTCCCCGGCCGCGAGGACGACCCGATCACGTCCTTCACGTGGGACGAGCTGCAGCAGCTCGACGCCGGCTCCTCCTTCGACGCGCAGTTCGCCGGGGAGCGGATCCCCCACCTCGACGACGCCGCGCGGATCGCCACCGTCAACACCGGCGTCTACATCGAGATCAAGTCCCCGCAGAACTCCCCCGGCATCGAGCAGGTCGTGGCCGACGCCCTGGCCGAGGACCGGGACTGGGCGAAGCTGCTCGCGGCGGACAAGGTCACCGTCATCGGCTTCGACGAGGCGTCCAACCGGACCTTCGCCGGGCTGGCCCCCGACGTGCCCCTGCAGCAGCTCACCGGCAGCGTCCCGGACGCCGCCACGATCGAGCGGTGGGCCGGTGTCGTGGACTCCGTGGGCACGAACTACCGCACCCTCGACGCCGGCGACGTCGCGCGCGTCGACGCCGCCGGCCTGGCCCTGGGCGTCTACACCGTCAACTCCCCGGAAGCGGTCCAGCACGTGGTGGACCTCGGCGTCGACATGATCACCGGCGACTTCCCCCTCCACACGGCCCGCCACCTGGACGGGCGCGACCCCTTCCCCGCGAACAACGGGATCCGGATCGAGGACTCCGTCAACGACGTCCCCGGCGACGACCTCCAGCCCGGGACCGGCGAGCACGTGGTGCTCACCAACACGGGCCGGACCGCCGTGGACGTCAGCGGGTACGTGCTGCGCGACGCCGCGAACAACGTCCTCACCGTGGGCGAGGGCTACGAGCTGGCCCCGGGCGAGCGGCTGCGCGTGCACACCGGACCGGGCACCGGCACGGAGGACGCCCACTACAACGGCGGCACCTCCGCCGTGCTCAAAAAAGGCGTTCGAAAA
>NZ_AOSQ01000002.1:0-202992 GCF_000349605.1 Kocuria sp. UCD-OTCP | reverse complement strand
CGCATCCTCGTCAAACCCACCCACATGATCGGCGGCTACGCGCAGCTGTCCTGGGCCTTCAACTACCTCGGGCCCACCGGCAACCAGCGCGACATCGTCTCCGTGGTCCGCAAGCGCTCCCAGGAGGTCCAGTACTGATGCGAGTCATGGCCCAGGTCGCCATGGTGATGGCCCTCGACAAGTGCATCGGGTGCCACACCTGTTCGGTGACGTGCAAGCAGGCGTGGACGAACCGCGCCGGCACGGAGTACGTGTGGTTCAACAACGTGGAGACCCGTCCCGGGCAGGGCTATCCCCGCCGGTACGAGGACCAGGAGAAGTGGAAGGGCGGCTGGGAGCTCAACCGCCGCGGCAACCTCAAGCTNAACAACGTGGAGACCCGTCCCGGGCAGGGCTATCCCCGCCGGTACGAGGACCAGGAGAAGTGGAAGGGCGGCTGGGAGCTCAACCGCCGCGGCAACCTCAAGCTGAAGTCGGGCGGGCGCTGGGCGAAGCTCGCGGGCCTGTTCGCCAGCCCCGTCCAGCCGGAGCTCGACGACTACTACGAGCCGTGGACCTACGACTACGAGACCCTCACCAACGCCCCCGCCGGCACCGACTTCCCCGTGGCCCGCCCCAAGTCCCTGATCACGGGGAAGGACACCAAGATCGAGTGGTCCGCCAACTGGGACGACAACCTCGGCGGCGTCACCGAGGCCGGCCACCTGGACCCGATCGTGGAGAAGGTGCGCCGCGAGTCCGAGGACAGGATCAAGTTCGAGTTCGAGCAGACGTTCGCGTTCTACCTCCCGCGCATCTGCGAGCACTGCCTGAACCCGTCCTGCATGGCCTCCTGTCCCTCCGGCGCGATCTACAAGCGCACCGAGGACGGGATCGTGCTGGTGGACCAGGACCGCTGCCGCGGCTGGCGGCAGTGCGTCACCGGCTGCCCGTACAAGAAGATCTACTACAACCACAAGTCCGGCAAGGCCGAGAAGTGCACGTTCTGCTATCCCCGGATCGAGGTGGGCATCCCCACGGTCTGCGCGGAGACGTGCGTCGGCCGGCTGCGCTACATCGGCATCTTCCTGTACGACGCGGACCGGGTCACCGAGGCCGCCGCGACCCCGGACGAGCGGGACCTCTACGAGGCCCAGCTGGACCTGATGCTCGACCCGCACGACCCGGGGGTGGTCGCCGCGGCCCGCGCCGAGGGCGTCCCGGAGGACTGGCTCGACGCCGCGCGCCGGTCCCCCGTCTACACCCTGGCCAAGGAGCTGCGGGTGGCGCTGCCGCTGCACCCGGAGTACCGGACGATGCCGATGGTCTGGTACGTCCCGCCGCTGTCCCCGGTGGTGGACCTGCTCAAGGACCAGGGGCACGACGGCGAAGACGCGGGCAACCTGTTCGGCGCCATCGACTCGCTGCGCATCCCGGTGGAGTACCTCGCCGAGCTGTTCACGGCCGGGGACACGCAGATCGTCACGGACGTGCTGCGCAAGCTCGCGGCCATGCGCTCCTACATGCGGGACATCGCCCTCGGGGACGCCCCGGACGAGTCGATCGCCGAGGGCGTCGGGATGACCGGCTCCGAGATCCAGAAGATGTACCGGCTCATGGCCATCGCCAAGTACGACGAGCGCTACGTCATCCCCTCCGCCCATCTGGAGGACGCCCACAACCTCGAGGAGATCGGCTGCTCCCTCGACGTGGACGGAGGGCCCGGGATGGGCCAGACCGGCGTCTTCGGCGAGGCCTCCGGGCGCCCCACGCCCGTGGCCGTGGAGAACTTCAACGCCCTGCGGGCGCGACAGACCGGCGAGTCCGCCACCTCGGAGCAGCAGATGGCCGGGCGCGTGAACCTGCTCAACTGGGACGGCCGAGGGGCGCCCGCGGGGCTGTTCCCGCCGCGCTCCGAGGACGGGGACCGGCCGTGAGCCTGCTGGAGAGGCTGCTGGGCAAGGCCGGCAGGGGAACTCTCGACCCCGGGCGCTGCACGGACCGGCACCCGCGGCGCAGCGCGGTGGCCCGGCAGGCCGCCGCCGTGCTGCTCGGCTATCCCGACCACGAGCTCCTGGTCATGCTGCCCGTCCTGCGGGAAGCCCTCGAGGAGGTGGGCGCGCCCGTGCCCGAGGACCTCCTTGACTGGCTGCGCGCCCGCCCGCTCGAACAGGTGCAGGCCGACTACGTCCAGGAGTTCGACCTCTCCCGGCGGCACAGCCTGCACCTGACCTACTGGACCGACGGGGACACCCGGCGGCGGGGCGAGGCGCTCGCCGCCTTCAAGGAGGTCTACCGCTCCCACGGCGCGCAGCTGGACGGGGCCGAGCTGCCGGACTACCTGCCGCTCGTGCTCGAGTTCGCCGCGAAGGTCTCCCCTGAGGACGGCTACGAGCTGCTCCAGCGCTACCGGCCGTCCCTCGAGCTGCTGCGGCTGGCGCTGCGCGACGACGGCCTGCCGTACCACGGCGTCGTCGCCCTCGTGTGCTCCACCCTGCCCGGGGTCTCCCCGGAGGACCGGGACGCCGCCCTGCGGATGGCCGGCTACGGTCCGCCCACGGAGTCCGTGGGCCTCGACCCGTACGACCCCCGGCTGCTGCCCGTCACCGAAAGGAACAGCGCATGACCGCCACCGCCGCGAGCCTGCTCGCGCCCGGGACCTCCCTCCCCCTCGAGGCGGCGGCCCCGGCCGCCGCCTCCGTGGGGGTCGGCGACATCCTGCTCTGGGGCGTGCTGCCCTACGTCGTGCTGGCGGTCGTGATCGGCGGCACCGTCTGGCGGTACCGGTACGACCAGTTCGGGTGGACCACCCGGTCCTCGCAGCTCTACGAGTCCCGCATCCTGCGCATCGCCTCCCCGCTGTTCCACTTCGGCATCCTCGCCGTGCTCGCGGGCCACGTCATGGGTCTGATCATCCCGAAGACTTGGACCGAGGCCGTGGGGGTCACCGAGGGGATGTACCACTTCCTGGCCCTGAGCATCGGGCTCGTGGCCGGCGTGGGCACGCTGCTCGGGATCATCATGCTCATCTGGCGCCGGCGCACCACCGGACCCGTGTTCATGGCGACCACCAAGAACGACAAGTTCATGTACGTCATGCTCGTGGCCGCGCTGCTCACGGGGCTGGGCACCACCCTCATCTCGGTGTTCGACCACTCCGTGCCCGACTACCGCCAGACGGTCTCCCCGTGGTTCCGCTCGATCTGGATCCTGCAGCCGGACGTCGCCGCGATGACGGCCGCCGGGATCTCCTTCAAGGTGCACGCCCTGTGGGCCATGGGGCTCTTCGCCGTCTGGCCGTTCACCCGCCTGGTGCACGCGTTCACCGCCCCCGTGCACTACCTGTTCCGGCCGTACATCGTCTACCGCTCCCGGGACCACCGGTCCACCGGGTCCGTGCCGGTGCGCCGCGGCTGGGACCCCGTCGGGACCCAGGACCGGGACAGGAGCGCCCACCGCAACCGCGCCGGCACCCGCCGCTGACCAGCCCCATCTGCGAGGACCGCCATGTCATCTTCGTCGTCGTCCGCCGCCTCCCCGGGCACCGCGGCCCCGGACCTGCGCTCCGGCCAGCTGCGGAACCTGCTCCTCGCCACGCTGGCGTCCACCGCGGGCTTCTGGGCCTGGACCATCGTGGGCCCGCTGTCCAGGCGCTACGCGGAGCAGATGGAGCTCAGCTCCTCGCAGACCGCGCTGCTCGTGGCGATGCCGATCTTCGTCGGCTCCATCGCCCGGGTGCCCGTCGGCGCCCTGACGGACCGCTTCGGCGGGCGGGTGATGTTCACGGCGATCCTCGCCCTGACCGCCCCGCTGGTGCTGCTCACCGCCCTCGTGGGCCAGCTGGGCAGCTTCGGGCTCCTGCTGGTGGTCGCGTTCTTCCTCGGCATCGCCGGCACGGTCTTCGCCATCGGCATCCCGTTCTGCTCCGCGTGGTACGAGTCCCACCGCAAGGGCTTCGCCACCGGCGTGTTCGGCGCGGGCATGGCCGGCACCGCGGTCTCCGCGTTCGTCACCCCGCGCCTGGTCGCGGGCATCGGGTACCTGGGCGCCCACGCGGTCATCGCCGCGATCGTCGCGGCCATGGCCGTGGTCTGCTGGCTCGGGCTGCGCGAGTCCCCGGTCCGCGCCGGCGCCGTGCCGCAGCCGGTGCTGCCCCGGATCAGGCACGCCTTCACCCTGCGGGTGACCTGGCAGCTGTGCTTCCTCTACGGCGTGGTCTTCGGCGCGTTCGTGGCGTTCTCCAACTACCTGCCCACCTACCTGAACACCGTCTACGGCTTCGACGCCACCGCGGCCGGGACCCGCACCGCCGGCTTCGCCCTCGCCGCGGTGGTCGCCCGCCCGGTCGGCGGGATCCTCGCCGACCGCCTCGGCCCGAAGATCGTCACGATCACCTCGCTCGTCGGCACGGCGGTCCTCGCGATGGTCGTGGCGCTGCAGCCGATCCAGGAGGTGGCCTACGGCGCCACGTTCCTGGCCATGGCGGTGTTCCTCGGCCTGGGCACCGGCGGCGTGTTCGGGTGGGTGGGACGCGCCGCCCCGGCGAAGGACGTGGGCACGATCGGCGGAATCATCGCGGCCGCCGGCGGCCTGGGCGGCTACTTCCCGCCGCTCGTGATGGGCGCCACCTACGACGCCGAGAACAACAGCTACTTCGTGGGGCTGACCCTGCTGGCCGTGTTCGCGGTGGCCGCCCTGGTGCTCACCTTCACCGTGCGCAACGGGGGCAAGGACGACGAGCGGGCCCGGACCTGACCGCCGTCCGGGCGCCGGACGCGCGGCCCGGACCGCAGCCGGCGGTCAGCTCGGGAGCGGGGCGGCCCGGCGGAGGAGCACGTCCCTGCGCAGGCTCACTCGTCGGGGGAGCGCCGCACCCCCGACAGCGGGGTGCGCCACACCTCCGGGTCCGCGACCGGGAACCGGCGGCCGGTCACGAGGGACGGCACGACCCGGACGAAGATGCCCTTGCGCCCCGCCTGCCACGGGAACAGCGGGAGGTCGAGGGTGTCCGTGAGCTCCTGGACCTGCTGGATGCGCTCGGCGCGGCCCTTGACCACCACGCTCCACGCCTTCCCGGCGGGCTCGTCGTACCCGTCGATCTCCACCGCCACGGGGACGTCGGTGAGGGCCCCGGCGACCTTCGTCCCCTCGGCCGAGCGGAAGACGAGGGTCCCGTGGTCCACCACGAAGTTGATCGGGAAGATGTCCGGGTGGTCCTCCACCCACACGGCGAGGCGGCCGACGCCCGCGTCCCGGAGCAGGTCCCAGCAGCTGTTGACCGCCAGCTCCTCCACGTGGTTGCCGTGCGTGTCCGTCATCGTGTCCTCCGTCGTCGTCGTCCGGCCCTCGGGCCGTGTCCTGGTCCTGCCCCGGTCGTTCTCCCGGGGCCTGCACGGCCGGTCACTCGAAGTCGGCGAGCCAGAGGTCCGGGCCGAACACCTCGTACTGGATGTCCCGGGGCGGGACTCCGCGGGCGACGAGCGCGCTGCGCACGGCCTGCATGAAGGGGAGCGGCCCGCACAGGTAGTACTGCGCGTCGTGCGGCAGCTCCACGGCGCGCAGGTCCATGAACCCCTCGTAATCGTTCTCGGCGCGCTCGCCGGCCGCCCGCGGCTGCTCGAACCAGGCCTTCAGGGAGCCGTCCTCCAGGGCGGCGAGGTCCTCCTCGATCTGCCCGCGCAGCGCGAACGTCTCCGGGGAGGCGTCCGCGTGCAGGAACTGCACGGTGCGCTGGGAGCCGTCCTTCACCAGGTGCGAGAGCATGCCCGCCATCGGCGTGACGCCGATGCCCGCGCTGGCCAGCACCAGCGGCCGGTCCGAGTACTCCAGGACCACGTCGCCGGAGGGCACCGAGAGCACCACCTCGTCCCCCACCTGCACCGTCTCGTGCAGGAGGGTGGACATCTCGCCGGCCGGCGTGCCGTTGCCGCGCACCCGCTTCACCGCGAAGCGCCGGTGCTGTCCGTCGTCGGCGCGGGTCAGGCTGTACTGCCGGGGCTGCAGCACGCCGTCGGGCATCTCCATCCTGAGGGTCACGTACTGGCCGGGCAGGGACCGCTTCACCTCCCGCTCGTCGACGCGCTCCACCACGAAGGTCGTGACGTCCTCGGTCTCCGGGATCTTCTCGACCACCCGCCAGGTCCGCCAGACGGTCTCGGGGGAGAGCCGGACCGCCTCGTAGAGGCCGCGCTCCTGGTTGATGAGCACGTTGGCCATCAGCCAGTAGACCTCGTCCCAGGCCGCGGCGACCTCCGGGGTCACGGCGTCGCCGAGGACGTCCACGATGGCCCACATGAGGTTGTCGTGCACGATCTGGTACTGGTCCGGGTGCAGCCCCAGGGACACGTGCTTGTGCGCGATGCGGGACAGCAGGTGGTCCGGGAGCTCGGTCGGCTTGTTCACCAGGTAGCCGGCGAAGGCGGCCACGGACCCGGCCAGCGCCTGCTGCTGCCGGCCGTCCGCCTGGTTGCCGCGGTTGAACAGCCCGTCCAGCAGCTCGGGGTGCTCGCCGAACATGTGCGCGTAGAAGCGCCGGGCGATCTCCTGGATGTTCTCCCCGACCACGGGCAGCGTGGCCTTGACGACGGGGTACGAGGTGTCTGACAGCACGGTGGCTCCTTCCGAGTGCCGGCGGCGTCGACGGCGCTCTGGTCGCGTTCCGTCAAGCTAGCACCGCGCCCCGGCACGGGACCAGACATGACGCGGCGGTGCGCGGCACGGGGTGGGCCAGAATGGGAGGGACGCACCATCCGGGAGAGCCGAAGGGGACCGAACCGACATGACCGAGCAGCAGCAGAGCCTCACGCACGTCCGGGCGGACGGGTCCGCGCACATGGTGGACGTCTCCGACAAGGCCGTGACCACCCGCGAGGCCACCGCGACGGCCACGCTGCGCACCCGCCCCGACGTCGTCGAGCAGGTCTTCGCCGCGGACCTCCCCAAGGGGGACGCCCTGCCGGTGGCCCGGGTGGCCGGCATCATGGCGGCCAAGCGGACCCCGGAGCTCGTCCCGCTGTGCCACCCGCTGCCGATCAGCAAGGTGACCGTGGACTTCGAGCGGCTGGCGGACGGCGTGCGGATCACCGCGACGGTGCGCACGCGCGGGGTGACCGGCGTGGAGATGGAGGCGCTGACCGCGGCCTCGGTGGCCGCCCTGACCCTCTACGACATGATCAAGGCCGTGGACAAGCTGGCCGAGATCGACCGGGTCAGGGTGCTCGCGAAGTCCGGCGGCAAGTCCGGGGACTGGGCGCGGACCGACGGGGACGCCGCATGAGGAGCGCCGCCGTCATCGTCGCCTCCACCCGCGCCGCCGCCGGGGTCTACCAGGACCGGAGCGGGCGGATCGCCGCCGACTGGTTCGGCTCCCACGGCTTCGAGGTCGAAGGTCCGTTCGTGGTGGCCGACGGCGAGGACGTGCGCGCCGAGCTGGAGCGGCTGCTCGTGACCCGGGCCCCCGCGGACCGCCCCCGGGTGGTCGTCACCAGCGGCGGGACCGGCCTCGGCCCGGACGACCTCACCCCCGAGATGACCCTGCCCTTCCTCGACCGCGAGCTGCCCGGCATCATGGAGGCACTGTGGGCGGAGGGCCGGAGGACCACCCCGCTGGCGGTGCTCAGCCGCGGGCACGCCGGGGTCAGCGGCGCCACCTTCGTGGTCAACCTGCCCGGCTCCACCGGCGGGGTCTGGGACGGGCTGAAGGTCCTCGAGCCGATCCTCGACCACGTCTGCGACCAGCTCGAGGGCCACCGCGACCGCGGGCACGACGGCCCCCGCCACGACCCCCGACCGCACGAGGAGACCGACCGATGAGCACACCCGGACCGATCCAGGCGGAGACCGCCGTGGTCGGCGCCTTCGTCACCGAGGAGCCCCTGGACCACGCCCGGGCCGTCGAGGCCGTGCAGGACGAGCGCACCGGCGCCGTGGTCTCCTTCAGCGGTGTCATCCGCGACCACGACGGCGGCCGCTCCGTCACCAGCCTCGACTACACCTGCCACCCCGGCGCGGACCGGGCCGTCCAGGACGTGGCCCGCCGGGTCGCCGAGGAGTTCCCCGGGGTGCGGATCTGGGCCGCCCACCGGGTCGGCCACCTGCGCGTGGGGGACTCCGCCCTGGAGGCCGCCGTGGCCGCCGCCCACCGCAAGCTCGCCTTCGCCGCCTGCGACGCGCTCGTGGACCGGATCAAGACCGAGGTGCCCATCTGGAAGGAGCAGCGGTTCACGGACGGCTCCACCGAGTGGGTCGGACTGGACGCCTGAGCGCCGTGGACCTCTCCCCGCTCGTCGAGCCGGCCGCGGAGCTCACCGACGCCGAGCTGCGCCGCTACGCCCGCCACCTGACCGTCCCCGAGATCGGCGAGGAGGGCCAGCGGCGGCTCAAGAACGCCCGGGTGCTGTGCGTGGGCGCGGGCGGCCTCGGCTCCCCGGCCCTGCTCTACCTCGCCGCCGCGGGCGTCGGGACCCTCGGTGTCGTCGACGACGACGACGTGGACGCCTCCAACCTGCAGCGCCAGGTGATCCACGGCGAGGGGACCCTCGGGGCGCCCAAGACCGCCTCGGCCGCCGCGCGGATCGCCGACCTCAACCCGCTGGTGCGCGTCGTGGAGCACCGCCAGCGGCTCACCGCGGAGAGTGCGGAGGAGGTCCTCGCCGGGTACGACCTCGTCCTGGACGGCACGGACAACTTCGAGACCCGCTACCTCGTCTCCGACGCGTGCGAGCTGGCCGGTGTCCCGCACGTGTGGGGCTCGATCCTGCGCTTCGACGGCCAGTACTCGGTGTTCTGGGGCGCGCACGGGCCCACCTACCGCGACCTCTACCCCGTGCCCCCGGCGCCGGGCACGGTGCCCAGCTGCGCCGAGGCCGGGGTGCTCGGCGTGCTGCCGGGACTGCTGGGCACCGCCATGGCGGTCGAGGCCGTCAAGCTGGTCACCGGGATCGGCACCACGATGCTCGGCCGGGTCGCCACCTACGACGCCCTCTCGGCGCGCTGGTGGGAGATCCCGCTGGTGCCCACGCCGGGCCGCGCGCCCGTGACCACCCTGGCGTCGGCCGGCGACAGCGCCCCCGCCCGCCCGGCGCCCGGCCCGCAGCCGGGAGGCGTCCCCACCGTGACGGCCCCCGAGCTCGCGGAGCTGCTGGCGGCACGGGAGCGCGGCGCCGCGGACTTCGAGCTCGTCGACGTCCGGGAGCCCTACGAGGCCCGGCTCGCGGCGATCCCCGGGGCACGGCTGCTCCCGCTGGACCAGTTCGAGTCCGGGGAGGCCCTCGCCCGGATCGCCCCGGGCCGCCGGGTGCTGCTGCACTGCAAGGCCGGGGCGCGCTCCGAACGGGCCCTGCACCTCCTGCGCGCCGCGGGCCGCACCGACGTCGCGCACCTCGAGGGCGGGGTGCTGGCGTGGATCGAGCAGGTGGACCCGTCCCAGCAGGCCTACTGACCCGGTCCGCCGAGGCCCGCTCGCGGGTCCTCGCCGGAGCGCTGCGGAGGGGGGCGCGAGCGGGCCCGGCGGGCAGGACGTAGGCTGATCGTCTCCCTGCCGCCGACCGATGGACACCGCATGCCCCCGCCGCACCCCCGACCCGCCGCCGGCCCCGGACGCGCCGAGGAGGCCGCGGCGGCCCTGCGCGCCGGCACCCCGGGCGCCCTGGACCGGGCCCTGGGCGTGGCCCGGGCGCTCGGCGAGGAGCTCCCCCTGCCCGGCGCCGGCCGCACCGGACAGCTGTGGCGGCGGCTCGCCGAGCTCGCCCGGCTCGACCTGTCCCTCGCCCGCGTGGTCGAGCCGCACCTGGACGCCCTCGCGATCCTGCACCAGGCGGGACTCGAGGAGCTCGCCGATCCGCCCGCCGCCTGGGGCGTCTGGGCCGCCGAGGCCCCCGGTCACGAGCTCGTGGCCCGCCACGGGACCGGCGGGTGGGAGCTCACGGGAACCAAGGCGTGGTGCTCGCTCGCCGCGCACCTCGACCGGGCCGTGGTCACCGCGAGCACCGGCGGAGGCCGCCGCCGGGCCTTCGCCGTGGACCTCGCCCACCCCGGGGTCGTCCCCGGGAGCACCGAGGACTGGCGGCCGGCCGGGCTGCGGGACGTGCCGACCGGCGCCGTGCGGTGCACGGCGGTGCCGGCCGTGCCGGTCGGCGAGGACGGGTGGTACCTGGAGCGCCCCGGCTTCGCCTGGGGCGGGATCGGCGTGGCCGCGTGCTGGTACGGCGGCGCGGCCGGGGTGGCCGACGTCCTGTGGGGAGACGCCGTGCGGCGCCGGGCCCCGGACGTGCGGCCGCTGGACCAGGTGGGGCACGCGGCGCTCGGCGTCGTCGACACCCTCCTGCACTCCGCCCGCACGGCCCTGCGCTCGGCGGCGGAGCAGGTCGACGCCGGCCGGGCCGGCGGGGAGCGCGGCGCGGTCCTGGCCCTGCGCACCCGCCGCGTCGTCGCCCGGACGGCGGAGGCCGTGACCGCGGAGGTCTCGGCCGCCACCGGGCCGGGCCCGCTCACCGGCGCGCCCGAGCACGTCCGCCGGGTGAGCGCCCTGCAGGTGTACGTCCGGCAGGAGCACGCGCAGCGGGACGCCGCGGCACTGGGCCGGGCCCTGCTCGAGGGCGCGGCGGGGGACCGCCCGTGGTGACGTTCGACCACCGGGACCCCGGCACCCCCGAGGCGGTGTGGGCGCGGGCGCCGCGCCTGCACGCCGCGCGCCCGCTCGAGCTCGACGGGATCGACCGCCTCGTGGTCCTCGCCGCCCACCCGGACGACGAGAGCCTCGGCGCGGGCGGCCTGATCTCCCTCGCGGCCCGGGCGGGCGCCCGGGTGCGGGTGGTCGTGGCGACCCTGGGCGAGCAGTCGCACCCGCGCTCGCCGACCCGGACCGCCGCCGACCTCGCCCGCGTGCGCCGGGCCGAGGCCGCCGCCGCCACGGACCGGCTCGCCGACGGCGTGGTCCCCGAGCTCCTGGGGCTGCCCGACGGGACCCTGGCGGCGGCAGGGGAGGCGCTGCGCGGCCCCGTGGCCGAGGCCGCTGCGTGGGCCGCCGCGGGGCGGCGTGGCGTGCTGGCCGCCCCGTGGGGCGACGACGGGCACGTCGACCACGAGGTGCTGGGCCGGGCCGCCCGGGCGGCCGCCTCCGTCCACGGCGTCGAGTGCCTCGAGTACCCCGTCTGGCTGTGGCACTGGGGCGGGCCCGACGACCTGCCCCCGCACGGGATCCGGGTCCTCGCCCTGGACGCCCCCGCGCGCGCGGCCAAGGAGCAGGCCCTGGCCGCGCACGCCTCGCAGGTCCTGCCGCTGTCCCCGGCCCCGGGCGACGAGGCCCTCCTGGGCCCCCACGTGCTGGCCCGGTTCCGCCGCCCGGCCGAGCACTTCTTCGTGCTCCCGCCCGCAGGGCAGGCCCCGGACGCCGCCGCCGTGTTCGACGACGTCCACCGCGGCGCCGAGGACCCCTGGGACGTCGACTCCTCCTGGTACGAGCGGCGCAAGCGCGCCGTGACCCTCGCCGCGCTGCCGCGCCCCCGGTACCGCCGGGTCCTGGAGGCGGGGTGCTCCCTCGGCGCCCTCACCGCCGAGCTCGCGGACCGGGCGGAGTCCGTGCTGGCCGTGGACGCGAGCGGGGTGGCGGTCGAGCGCGCCCGGCAGCGGCTGGCGGAGCTCCCCGGCGTGCAGGTGGAGCGGCGCCGGCTGCCCGGGCAGTGGCCGCCCGGGCGGTTCGACCTCGTGGTGGTCTCCGAGACCGGCTACTTCCTCGACGCCGCGCAGCTGGGCGGGCTCCTCGACCGCGTGGCCGGGTCCCTCGAGCCGGACGGCCACCTCCTGCTGTGCCACTGGCGCCACCCGATCGAGGGCTGGCCCCTCGACGGGGCCGACGTGCACGCCGCCGTGCACGCGGACGCCCGCTTCGGTCCCCTGCTGCGCCACACGGAGCGCGACTTCCTGCTGGAGGTCTTCGAGCCCGTGGGGCCGCGGACCGCCGGCGCGGGCACGTGCTGACCGGGGTGGAGCGGGTGGTCGTGGTGGTGCCGGTCCGGAACGAGGAGCGGCTGCTCGGCCGGTGCCTGGCCACGGTGCAGCACGCCGCCGACCGGGTGCGGGCGGCCCGGCCCCCGGTGCGGGTGGACGTCGTCGTGGCCCTGGACCGCTGCACCGACGGCAGCGCCCGGATCGCCGCGGCGGCGGGGGTGGACGCCGTCGCCGGGTCCTGGGGCACCGCGGGGGCGGCCCGGGCCGCCGCGGTGGCCGCCGCGGGAGCCGCCGGGGCGCGCACCTGGATCGTGTCGACCGACGCCGACAGCGCGGTGCCCGCGCACTGGCTCACCGGCCACCTGGACGCGGCCGGGCGCGGGGCGGAGCTGCTCCTGGGCACCGTGGAGCCCGACCCCGGGGACCTGGCCGCGGGTCTCCTGGCGCGCTGGCACGCCCGGCACCGGCTGGAGGAGGGGCACCCCCACGTGCACGCGGCGAACCTGGGCGTGCGCGCCGACGTGTACGCCGCGTGCGGCGGCTTCCCGCCCCTGCCGCACGGCGAGGACGTCGTGCTGGCGGAGGCGGCGCGGGCGCGCGGGCACCGGGTGCTCGCCACGGACCGGGTGCGGGTGCTGACCTCGGGCCGGAGCACCGGCCGGGTCGACCGGGGCTTCGCCGGCTATCTGCGGGCGCTGGCGGGGGAGCCGCAGGGCCTCGGCGCGGGGCAGGGCTGAGCGCACGGGCCGGACCCGGCTACGCGGGGAGCGGACAGCCCTGGCCAGGGACCGGCCCCGTCTGCCTACGGTGGGGCCGTACCGTTGCCGACGAGAGGAACCACCCGTGTCCGAGAACAGCCTGTCCGCCAGCCGCGTCATCGACGCCCCCGCCGACGCCATCTTCGACGTCCTCAGCCTGCCCTCGCGCCACCGGCAGATCGACGGCTCCGGCACGGTCGTCTCCGGCGACGACCAGCGCATCCAGAAGGTCGGCCAGGTGTTCGTGATGAACATGAACGGCGAGCACATGGGCGGCGACTACGTCATGGAGAACACCGTCTCCGGCTACGACGAGAACAAGCTCCTCGCCTGGAAGCCCAAGCCGCAGGGCGCCGAGCTGGAGGGCTGGGAGTGGATCTGGGAGCTCGAGCCCCAGGGCCCCGGCGCCACGCTGGTCACCGAGACCTACTCGTGGGAGCACGCGACCCCGGAGGCCAAGAAGGCCGTGTCCTTCCCGCTCTTCGAGGAGGGCGCCCTGGAGCACTCCCTCGAGCGGCTCGCGGCGGCCGTCTCCGAGAAGTGAGCACCTGAGCCGCCGAGACGGGACGGAGCCCGGTCACCCGTGGTGACCGGGCTCCGCCGTGCCCGCGGTCACCGCCGGCGGGCGGCGCGGACGGAGGCCGCCGCGGGATCGACCCACAGGATCTCCCACTGGTGGCCGTCGGGGTCCCGGAAGCAGCGCGAGCGCAGGAAGCCGTAGTCCTGGGCGTCGCCCTCTGTCCCGCCGGCGCGGACGGCGCGGTCGACGATGACGTCGATCTCGTCCGGGGAGTCGACGCTGAGCGCGTTGACCACGGAGGCGTCGGCCGGGGTGCCGGGGGTCCCGGGCCCCACCAGGCGCAGGTGGCGGTCCTCGCTCAGGACCATGACGTGCTCGTCCTCGCTGATCTCGACGGTCCCGGCGCCGGTGCCCTCGAACGCGGGGTGCAGCCGCCAGCCGAGACAGGAGTAGAACCGTTTCGATCGCTCCAGGTCCGAGACGGGAAGGGTGATGAAGTCTGTCGGTGCCATGGTGCTCCCCTTCGTGGTGCGGCGGGACCCGCCCTCAGCATGGCCCCGGACCGGCGGGGCCGCAACGGTGTGACGGGATCCTCGCCCGCATGTCAGGACGGCATCGGAACGGCATCGGTGCGGAGCCGGAATGGGTGCGGGCGCCCCGGGGTTGGAACGGGCATGCGAGTCATCGGAGTCGAGACGTTCGGAGGGCCCGAGGTCCTCGCCGTCCACGAGGTGCCGGACCCCCACCCCGGCCCCGGAGAGGTGCGGATCCGGGTCAGGGCGGCCGCCGTCAGCCCCACGGACACCCTGCTGCGCGCGGGCGGTCAGCCCGTGGAGCACC
Organism: Kocuria sp. UCD-OTCP; assembly: GCF_000349605.1. Classification (NCBI taxonomy): domain Bacteria; kingdom Bacillati; phylum Actinomycetota; class Actinomycetes; order Micrococcales; family Micrococcaceae; genus Kocuria; species Kocuria sp. UCD-OTCP. The sequence goes on along the minus strand of NZ_AOSQ01000002.1, from coordinate 188,949 downwards.
TGCGGCCGCCGTACGTGCCGGGGATGGACGCGGCCGGGGTCGTCGACGAGGTGGGGGAGGGCAGCGCCTGGCGGGTGGGGGACGCGGTCATGGCCATCGCCCTGCCGCGCGGGGAGCACGGGGGCGCCTACGCGGAGCTCCTGGTCGCCCCCGACGACTCGATCGCCCGCCTCCCGGCGGACACGGACTTCGCCACGGCCGCCACGCTGCCCATGAACGGGCTCACGGCCCTGCAGGTCCTCGAGGTGCTGGACCTCCAGCCCGAGCAGACCCTGGCCGTCACCGGGGCCGCCGGGACCCTCGGCAACTACGTGGTGGAGCTCGCCAAGCACGAGGGCCTCACCGTGATCGCGGACGCCGCGGAGCAGGATCTGGAGCTCGTCGACAGTCTCGGCGCCGACCACGTGGTGGCGCGCGGGGACGACGTCGCCGAGCGGATCCGGGAGTTCTTCCCCGACGGGGTCGACGCCCTCGTGGACGCCGCCGTGCTGAGCGAGAAGGCGGCCCCTGCCGTCCGGGACGGCGGAGGGTTCGCGACCGTGCGGCACTGGACGGGGGACCCGGGCCGGGGGATCACCGTGCACCGGATCAGCGTGCCCCAGGAGTACCACTCGGGCGCGAAGCTGGACCGGCTGCGCCGGTACGTGGAGGAGGGGGTGCTCTCCCTGCGCGTGGCCGCCGTCCTGCCCGCCGCGGACGCCGCCGAGGCGCACCGCCGGCTCGAGGCCGGGGGCGTGCGGGGGCGGCTCGTCCTCGAGTTCTGACCCGCCCCGGTCCCGGAAGCGGTCCTAGAAGTGCGAGCGGTACTGGTGGTCGATGCCGGCCTGGTCCACCTTCCGGTGGAAGCGCATCCCGGCCAGGCCGCCGAGGACCGCCGCGAGCAGCGGGATCAGGACGGCGACCACCAGGGCGATGATGCCGCCCGTGGTCAGGGCGCCCTCGCCGATGGGGATGCGGGGAAAGCTGTTGAGCTCGCGCAGCACGTTGAACTGCTCGCCCGCCACCGCGCCCAGGACCGCCAGGACGATCGCGATGAGGACCGCCCACACCCACACGGCGACCCCCTGCTTGGCGCCGTCGAACCGGGCCATCCGCCCGGCCACGTAGCCCCCGGCGAAGTAGGCGACGAAGAGGACCAGGGCCAGGGCGATGCCGCTGACGAGGCCCACGGTGCCGGCGTCCTGCGCCACCTGCTCCGCGATCTCGCCCGGGTCCGAGCTGGTCGCCACCCCCACGCCCGCGCCGATCGCACCGAGCAGGGCGGTGAGCAGCACGGCGATGCCCGTGGCGGTCATCCAGCCGAAGAACGCGGAGCCGAACTTCACGCCCCCGAACTCCCGCTTCTCCGCGGCGACCACCTCCTGCCGCCGCCCCCGCGGGGTGGAGGCGCCCGGCCGGTCCTTCCCGGGCTCCCGGGGATCCTCCGGGACGGTCGATCCTGACGGGTCCTGGTGTGCCATGACGCTCTCCTCGTCTCCGACCATCAGCTTGCTCAAGAGCTTCCTCTCCTCGGTCGCGGTCCGCAACGGCTCCGGCCGGGGGGTGTGCGCCGCGTCACCGCCGGGAATAGGCTGATGCCCCCGGGCCGTCCCGCACGGCGGTCCGCGCTCTGCACGGAGGGAAGGCGACGACCATGGAGCACGCTCCCGACTTCGAACCCCGCACGGCCGTGGTGACCGGCTCCGATTCCGGCATCGGGCGTGCGACCGCCGTGGCGCTCGCGGCGGCCGGCATGGACGTGGGGATCACCTGGCACCGGGACGAGGAGGGCGCCGAGCGGACGGCGGAGGAGGTCCGGTCCTACGACCGCCGGGCCGTGGTGGCGCGGCTGGACACCACGGAGCTGGAGCGCTGCGGCGCCGTCGTCGACGGCCTCGTGGAGGGCCTGGGCGGCCTGGACGTGTTCGTGCACAACTCGGGCACGGGGGCGAACGTCCCGTTCCTGGAGACGTCCCTGGGCACGTGGCGCAAGGTGCTCGCCACCGATCTCGACGGCGCGTTCGTGTGCCTCCAGGCGGCGGCGCGGCATCTGGTGGCCGCCGGGCGGGGCGGGCGGCTGATCGCCGTCACGAGCGTCCACGAGCACGTGCCCCGGGTCGGCTCGAGCGCCTACGACGCCGCCAAGCACGGCCTCGGAGGACTCGTGAAGACCATCGCGCTCGAGCTGGGGGAGCACGGGATCACCGCGAACTCGGTGGCCCCGGGGGAGATCGCCACCCCCATGACGGGGCAGGAGGACGAGAACCCGAGGGCCGCCCACCGTCCCGGCGTGCCGCTGGGCCGGCCCGGGGACGCCCGCGAGGTCGCCGCGGTCATCGCGTTCCTCGCGTCCCCGGCCTCCGCCTACGTCACCGGGGCGTCCTGGGTCGTCGACGGCGGCATGGTGCAGATGGGACCGCAGGCGGGCTCGCACCTGACGAGCGACGAGTGGCGGAAGGGGTAGCCGCTCCCGCACGCACGCGGCCCCGGTCCCTCCGCGGGAGCGGAGCAGTGCCCGCCGGAGGGGCCCTCAGCGGTCGAAGTGGGTGGTGGCCGGGCCCTGTCCGACGGTCGCGACCAGCTCCGCGGCCAGGTCGCGCAGCTTGACGTTGCGGTGGCTGGAGGCGGACCGGAGGATGTCGAAGGCCTGCTCCTGGGTGCAGCGGTTCTGGCCCATGACGATGCCCACGGCGAGATCGATGGTGGTGCGCGAGGCCATGGCCGCCTTCAGGTCCGCCTCGGCGTCCCGGTGCTTCTCCATCCGCACGGCCAGGCGCAGCGCGCTGGAGGCGGAGGCCACCTCGCGCTGGATGACCTCGATCGTCGCCCGGTCGAACTTGTGCGGACGGTCGGCGTAGACGTCCAGGGCCGCCGAGGCCTCGCCGGCGAGGTCCAGGGGCACCCCCAGGGCGGAGAGGATGCCGTGGGCGGCGGCGGCCCGGCCGTACTCGGGCCACCGGGGATCGGAACGGGTGTCCGGGACGTGGACCAGCCGGTTCTCGCGGGACGCCGTGAGGCACGGCCCGTCACCGTAGTGGTACTGGATCTCGTCCAGGGCCTCGGCCGCGGGGCTCGAGGAGGCCACGGTGGAGGACCGCTTCGGCCGGAGCAGGGTGACCGCGCACCACACCTCGTCCCCGTCGGTGGACAGGGCCTGAGCGATGCGGCCCGAGAGGGCGTCGAGGAAGGACGCGATGTCCTCGCTCTCGAGCAGCAGCTCGTGCGGGGACGCCCCCGCCGGGCCGCCCGTCTGGTGCTCCGTCATGGTTCTCCTCCGGTGCTCGCGGCAGGCACGCGGTCCCGGTTGCCCGGGGGCCGTGCCGTCGCGGTGTCTCCGACGTGTCAGGGTCCATCATGCCGTGTTCCCGGGCGGTCGGTCCCGGCCCCGGGCCGACCGGGACGGGAGACGGGGCCGGGCGGGCTTAGAGTGGGGGCCGCAACCTCCGCCTGCGTCCGCTCCGGCACGCACCGACCCGAGAACTGAGGCCCTGGTGAGCGTTCCGTCCGCCGCCGTCGCGTCCCGCACCGGACGCTCGACGGCGCTGACCGGCCTGGTGTGGCTGCTGCTGGCGGGCGTGCTGGTGCGGTCCGTGTGGCTGGTCCTCGACAGCAGCATCGACCTGGACGTCTACCGGCTCGGCGGGATGGCCTTGGTGGACCGGCACGGCTTCGACGACGAGCTCTACGGCCCCGGGCTCAGCCCGGACGGCGACGGCGGGCTGCCGTTCACCTACCCGCCGTTCGCGGCGCTGCTGTTCGTGCCGCTCGCCTTCCTCCCCGAGCGGCTCACCGAGCTCGCCCTGGGGCTCGCCTCGATCGGCGTCGCCGCGGTCCTCTCGGCCGTGCTCCTGCGCCGGGCGGCCGCCCGCGGCCGGCCGCTGCCCCTGCAGGCCCTGCTGGGCCCCGCCACCGCCGTGGCCGCCGGCACCGCCGTGCTGCTGTGGTCGGGGCCGTGGATGCGCAACGTGGGTCTCGGGCAGATCAACGCGCTGCTCATGGCCCTGGTGCTCTACGACCTGCTGCGCACCCGCGACGACACCCTGCTGGGCCGGATCCCGCGCGGGTTCTGGATCGGCCTGGCCGCCGGCATCAAGCTGACCCCCCTCGCGTTCGGGCTGGTGTTCCTCGTGCGCGGACAGCTGCGGCCGATCCTCACGATGGGCCTCACCTTCGCCGCGACCGTGCTGATCGGGTTCCTGGCGCTGCCGCGGGACGCGGTCGTGTTCTGGACCGAGGCCGTGCTCAGCGACGAGCGCGTCGGCGACACCGCGTACGTCGACAACACCTCGCTGCAGGGGGTGCTCCTCCACCTCGGCGTCCCCGGGGAGCCGGAGCCCCTGCTGCGCGGGGTCCTGCTCCTCGCCGCGGTCGTGGGCGTCGCCCTGCTGATCCGGGTCCTCGCCGCCCGGGGGATGATCCTCTCCGTGGTGGCGGTCAACGCCCTCCTCATGCTCTACCTGTCCCCGGTCACCTGGTCCCACCACCACGTGTGGTGGGGGCTCGTGTGCACGGCGCTGTGGGTCGAGGCGTGGCCGGCGTTCCTCCGGGACGGTCCGCGCCGGCTCGCCCTGGTGCTGGGCGGGGTCGCGCTGGTGGGCCTGTACGTCGGGCCGATCCGCTGGGACGCGTGGCTGAGGCCGGTGGGGGTCCCCGGGCCGGCGATCGACGCCGTGGCCGCGCTGCCCTATCTCGCCCTGTTCCTGCTCCTGGGCCTGTGGGTGGTCACCGGGCTGCGGGCCGGGGCCCGGGAGATGCGCGGGGCCGGTCGTGGCTGAGCCCGGCGGCTGGACCGGCTACGACCGCGGCAGCCGGGGCTACCGCCGGGTGCTGCTGGCGCTGCTGTGTGCCGGCGTGGCGACGTTCGCCCAGCTCTACTCCGTGCAGGGCGTGCTGCCCCTCCTGGCCGCGGACCTCGGGATCGACGCCGCGCGGGCCTCCCTGGGCGTCTCCGCCGCGACCTTCGGCCTCGCCGTGGGCGTCCTGCCGTGGTCCGTGGTCTCCGACCGGTGGGGCCGGCTGCGGACCATGGTCATGGCCGTCGTCTCCGCCACGGTCCTGGGGCTCGTCATGCCCCTGGCGCCGAGCTTCGAGGCCGTGGTGGCGCTGCGCTTCGCGGAGGGCATCGCCCTGGGCGGGATCCCCGCCGTGGCCATGGCCTACCTCGCGGAGGAGCTCGACCGCCGGCACGCCGCCGTGGCCGCCGGCACCTACGTGGCGGGCACCAGCCTGGGCGGCCTCGCCGGGCGCATCATCGCCGCACCCGTGGGCGACGCGTTCGGCTGGCGGACCGGCACGATCACCGTGAGCGTGCTCGCCGCGCTCGCCGCCGTGGTCTTCGTCCTCATCGCCCCGCGCCAGCGCGGGTTCGTGCGCCAGACCGTCCGGCTCACCGGGCCGGCCGGGCTGCTCGGGCGGCTGGGGGCGAATCTGGCGGACCGCGGTCTGCTGGTGCTCTACCTGCAGGGCTTTCTGCTCATGGGCGGGTTCGTGGCGATCTACAACTACCTGGGCTTCCACCTCGGCGAGGAGCCGTTCGGGGTGTCCCAGACCGTGGTGAGCCTCCTGTTCCTCGCCTACCTCTCGGGCACCTGGTCCTCCGGGACGGCCGGCCGGATCGCGGCGGCCCACGGGCGCCGGGTGGTCCTCGCGAGCAGCGGGACCGTGATGCTCGCCGGGCTGCTGGCCACGCTGGTCCCGTCGATCCCCGTGATCGTCGTGGGGCTGCTGCTGTTCACCGCGGGCTTCTTCGCCGCGCACGCCGTGGCGTCCGGGTGGGTCCCGGTGCGCTCCCGCACCGGCAAGGCGCAGGCCTCGTCCCTCTACACGCTCTTCTACTACGCGGGCTCGTCCGTGCTGGGCACGGCCGGCGGGGTCTTCTACACGGTCACCGGCTGGGCCGGGGCCGTCGGCTTCGTGGCGGCCCTCGTGGTCCTCGCCGTGCTGCTGGTGCTCCTGGTCCTCCGGGAGCCCGAGCCGGCCTGAGCGCTCCGCGCCGGCGGAGCCGGGCTCAGTCCTCCGTGCCGCCCCACCGCAGGGGGAGCACCTCGAAGGAGCTCGCGAGCGGCACCCCGAGCCGCTCGCCCACGGCGGCGGCGTTGCCCCGCAGGAAGGCGTCCGGGTCGAAGTCGGTCCAGCCCAGGCCCTCGAGGTAGGCGCCGTGCGCGCGCAGGGACTCCACGCCGGCGTCGAAGGTCTCCGTGACGTCCGCCGCGTGCCGGGAGTCGGGCGAGGCCGCCGCCCATACCGCCAGCACGTCGGGCCACGGCTGCAGGCCCGCCTCGACCTGCTCCGGGAAGACCCACCGGTTGCCGGCGTCCCGCACGGCGTCCAGGGTGGCCCGGCCCGTGGCGATGTGGTCGGCCTGGTTCAGGTTGGTGGCGCCGTCCCAGGTGTCGCGGAAGTTGTTGGTGATGACCACGTCCGGGCGGTGCCGGCGGACCACCTCCGCGATCCGGCGCCGCAGCGCCACCCCGTACTCGAGCACCCCGTCCGGCAGGTGCAGGAACTCCACCTGCTCCACGCCCACGACCCGGCAGGACTCCCGCTGCTCCGCCTCCCGCAGCGGACCGCACTGCTGCGGCTCGAGGCCGTCGATGCCGGCCTCGCCGCTGGTGACGAGGCAGTACACCACGTCCTTGCCCTGTCCGGTCCAGCGGGCCACGGCCGCGGCGGCGCCGAACTCCATGTCGTCCGGGTGCGCCACCACCACCAGGGCGCGCTGCCAGTTCTCGTCGACGTGCGTGAGCGGGGTCTCGGTCATGGTCCCCATCATGGCCCCGCCGCCGGGGACCGGCAACGGCGGCTCGCCCGGCGTCGACGGTCCGGCAGGCCGCCCCGGCCCCCGGGCGAGCGCTGCGCCGCTCAGCGGCCGGCGGCGGCGGGCACCAGCGGCAGCGCCTCCGTCGGGGCCTCCGCCGGGGACGTCTGCTCCCCGGCCGGGAACTGCTCCGCCACGCCGCCGGCGCCGTGGTCCCGCTCCGCGTCCCTGTCCGCCTCCGCGCTCTCGTCCGTGGGTCGGGCGCGGTCCCGGACGGCGCCCACGAGCTGCCACAGCGCGTAGCCGAACAGCGCCGCGGCGACCAGCACGATCCCGCTGCGCTTCTGCTCCGCGTCCAGGAGGGTGGCGGCGTAGCCGGCCCAGGGCACGTGGTACTTCACCAGGCCGCGCAGCTGGGTGGCGGTGACCGGCTCCGCGTCCGGGGCGGCGTTGGCGTCGCCCTGCGTCGTGAAGCTGCGCCGCCCCTCTCCGTCCACCGCGACGCCCACGATCCGGTGGGTCACGAGGGTCGGGTCGTCCGGACGGGGCATGAACGTCACGACGTCCCCGGTGCTCAGTCCCGCGGCGTCGTCCTCGCCCTCGAGCGGGGCGACCACGACCTGGCTGCCGGTCGGGACGGTCGGCTCCATCGAGCCGGANACGATCCGGTGGGTCACGAGGGTCGGGTCGTCCGGACGGGGCATGAACGTCACGACGTCCCCGGTGCTCAGTCCCGCGGCGTCGTCCTCGCCCTCGAGCGGGGCGACCACGACCTGGCTGCCGGTCGGGACGGTCGGCTCCATCGAGCCGGAGAGCACCGTCAGGGGCACCCAGCCGAGCGCGAGCGGGAGGACGACGACGGCGAGCAGCAGCGCGGCCACCGCGGCCAGGGCGAGCACGAGCAGCGGGTGGAGGGTCTTGCGGAGCACGGTGGTCATGACGGGAGTCCTTCACAGTTCATCTTGCCGCTTCCGCCGGGCGTCTTGAGCTTCCACGCGTAGGCGCTGTCCGCGTGGGACGCGGGCCCCGTGGCGAACACTGCCCGCACGAGGGTCTCGTAGTCCTGGCTGGGCCGGTTGTCCGATGAGGCCGGCAGCTCGGAGACGGCCACGTGAACCGTCCGTGCCGCTCCGCCCGAGACGGTCTTCACCCGAGTGGGCGCCGCCGTGGTGCCCAGCGGGCGCATCCAGATCTCCCATGCGGTGACGGCCGGAGCATCGGCGCCACCGGACCAGGTCCACCGGAGCAGCGCGGCTGGCCCGTCAACGCTGCACTGTCCCGCCGCCGGGCGGGGAGGAGCGGTCGTCGGCTGCTCCTCGGCCGGCATCTTCAGGACGAGCGGCACTGTCCACGGGCGGGTCGCGGGCCAGGCACCCTCCTCGAGCGAGGCGGCCTCCACCTGCGTCACGACCCGCAGTTCCTGCTCGTTCAGCGCACGCAGCGCGGCGACCGGAACGGCCTCGGTCGAGACGGTCAGGCACAGCCCGGCAGGCCGGTCGTGCTCCAGGGACGCCCGCGTCCCGCCGTCGACGCGGGCCGGGGCGGATCCTCCGGGTGCGGTGGCGGTCCACTCGGCCGGCGCCGCGCCGTCGTCGCAGGCCGCGCCGGTGCGGTACGCGAAGCGCATGCCCGCCGGCGCGGCCACGGACCGCCCGGCGGAGTCCACCAGGGAGACCTGCACCGGCCGGTACCGGACGTCGAAGCCGGACGTGCTGGTCAGGGTCGCGGCGCCTCCGGCGCCCTCGACCGCGGCGATCTCGAAGCCGATCCGGCCCGTGGTCATGGTGGGCACCTCGGCGAGGGCGGTGGCGGACCAGCGGGCGTGGGTCCCGCCGTTCGGGGTCGTGAGCACGATGACGGCGAGCAGGACGAGGACGCCGAGCACGTAGGCCGTGGGAGTGCGGTACTGGCTCATGGGAGCTCCTGGGGGAGGGGGGTCAGTGCTGGGTGAGGGCGACCGTGAGCGGGCCCGGCGTGACGGTCGTGCCCTGGGCGGCGGGGTCCGGGGACACCTCGTAGGAGACGGTGACGTCGTAGACCGCGCCGTCGTGGGCCGAGGTCACCGTCCAGGAGGACGGCCCGGGCTGCGGCGGCGCGCCGGAGACCGGCACGAGCTCGACGCGGGGGACGACCGCGCCGCCGGCCGGCACGCCGGGATCGACCGTGAGGGTCGCGGCGAGGTTCGCGCCCTCGACGTCGAGGACCGCGCGGGTCGTGACGACGACCGTGTCGCCGGGGGCCAGCGCGGACAGGGCGTCCGCCGCTCCGGTGAGGTCGGTGGTTCCGCGCCGGAGGGCACCGGTCGTGGGATCGACGTCGGTGCGGTGGAGGGTCGCCCGCGCGGGCTCCAGCGCCACGTCGAGGGTGCCGGTGCTGACGGCCTGCGTCTCGAGCGGTGCCGTGTCGGACCACCGGGCGGCCGTTCCGAGGCTGTTGCCCAGCAGGGTCAGCGCCAGGAGCGCGGCCGCGGCGGCGGCGAGGGCGCGGCCGGCGGTCGAGGGGCGGGAGCGGGGAGTGCGCGTCATGGGGGCCTCTGGGGGTGAGACGGAGCGAGACGGGGGCGGGGCACCCCGGTGCGACATCGTCGCTACACCGGGGTGCCGTGGGGCCGGTCGGCCCCGGGTCGTCACTGCTGGGCGAGGACGAGCTTGGTGCCGCTCAGCGACTTGGACACGTTCTCGCCGTCGCTGCCGGTGGTCATGTCCGCCTTCCAGGTGAACGTGGCGACGGCCGTCACGGTGTCCCCGTTGTCGTCCTTGGTGACCGGGAACGAGTTCTGGGCCGACTTCTCGTCGCTGGCCAGCGTCACGTCGTAGGACACGTAGCCGGCCTTCTCGAGCGCGTCGATCTCCTGCTGCAGCTGTGCGGGGAGCTGCAGCTCGAGGGACCCCTTCAGGTTGGCGCCCACCGCGATCACCGTGGTGGAGGCGTGGAGCTGGACGGTGTCGCCGGGGACGATCTTGTAGACGGCCGGGTTGATGCCCTTCCCGGCGCCATCCGTCCAGGACACCGTGGTGTTCTTCATCGAGAGCTCACCGGCCGTGATGCTGTCGGCGGAAGCAATGGCCTGCTCCTCGGACCACTTGGCGAAGGTCCCGCCGCCGGCGGCGAGGAGGCCGACGGCCACGGCGCCGGCCAGGACGGCCTTGCCGGCGCGCCGGTTCCGGCCGGCCTTCGCGGTGGACTCGGACAGGGGGGTCTGCGCTGCAGTGTTCATGGTTCCGCCTTCGAGCGAGAGAGGGGTGAGAGGAGAGGTCGCGCGGGATCGGTGCGCGTGTGGTGCCGGGCATCCGGTGGGGTGTCCGCGGAGGCGGCGTGCACCCGGTCCCCCCGGATCACGGGGGACGGGGTGCCCGCTGCGACGGCCGCGCCTCGGCGCGCCGGCCCGTGGAACCGCAGTGGATCGCCCGGGGGATCCGCCGGCAGCCCTGCCGCCGAATTCCCTTGACACGTCAACTCTAGACAAAAGTCTATGAATAAGAACAGAACATGCCTGTCCCCACTTCGCCCGACGTTACTGCTCGGTAATGCCGCCGCTTCGGCCCCCGCGGGCCGCGCCCATAGGATGCCGGGGGAGGGCTCCCACCCGGTGGAGCCGGGACCGGAGGACCGCCATGACCCGAGCTTCCCAGCGGCGCCGCGTGCACCGGTACACCGCCGACGGCGGCGGGACCGGACGCGCGGACACCCTGGCCGGTGAGGAGCCCCTGGAGATCCGGCTCGACGGCAGGCCGTTCACCGTCACGATGCGCACCCCGGATCACGACTTCGACCTCGTGGCCGGGTTCCTCGTCTCCGAGGGCGTGGTGCGCGCGCCGGCCGAGATCGTGCAGATGGACTACCGCAGCGGCGTCGGCCCGGACGGGCAGCGGACCTACAACGTGGTGGAGGTGCGGCTCGCGCCGGGGGTCGCCCTGCCGGACACCTCCATGGAGCGGCACGTCTACACGTCGTCGTCGTGCGGGGTCTGCGGCACGGCGTCCATCGAGGCCGTCACCAAGGTCTCCTCGTTCGACCCCGCCGCGGACCGGACCGGGCTCCCCGTGCCCGCGCTGCTCGCCCTGCCGGACCGGCTGCGCACCGGGCAGAAGCTGTTCGCCACGACCGGCGGCGTCCACGCCGCGGGGCTCTTCCGCTTCCCGGACGGCCCCGACGGCGACGGTGCCGGCGAGCCCGAGCTGCTGTGCGTGCGCGAGGACGTGGGGCGGCACAACGCCGTGGACAAGGTGGTGGGCTGGGCCCTGCGCGAGAATCTCCTGCCTCTGGGCTCCACCGTGCTCCAGGTCTCGGGCCGCGCCTCGTTCGAGCTGGTGCAGAAGGCGTACATGGCCGGCGTCCCGGCGCTCGCGGCCGTCTCGGCGCCCTCGGCACTCGCCGTGGACCTCGCGGAGCAGACGGGGGTCACCCTGCTCGGCTTCAGCCGCGGCACCTCCTTCAACGCCTATGCGCACCGGGAGCGCCTGGTCCCCTGAGCGGGCGGGGGAGCGCCCCGCCGCTGGCTACGATGGGGTCATGAAGCCCTTCCTGCTGCTCGCCACCCGCGCCGAGGACGACGTCGCGGACGAGGAGTACGAGACCATCTGCCGCTTCAGCGGCCTGCAGGAGAGCCACCTCCACCGGGTCCGGCTGGAGGCGGGGCCCATGCCGCCGATCGACCTCGAGCGCTACTCCGGGGTCGTCATCGGCGGGTCCCCGTTCAACTCCTCCGACCCGCCGCAGCTGAAGTCGGAGGTGCAGCGGCGGGCCGAGTCCGAGATGCGGGACCTGCTCGACGAGGTGGTCGCCCGGGACTTCCCGTTCCTCGGCGCCTGCTACGGCGTCGGCACCCTGGGCACGCACCAGGGTGGGATCGTGGACCGCACCCGCGGCGAGGAGATCGGCGTCATCGAGGTCACCCTGACCGAGGAGGGGCTGCGGGACCCGCTGCTCCGGGAGTTCCCGCCGGCGTTCCACGGGTTCGTGGGGCACAAGGAGGGCACGCGCACCCTGGCGCCCGCAGCCGTCCTGCTCGCGACCGGCGCGGACTGCCCCGTCCAGATGTTCCGGATCAAGCAGAACCTCTACGCGACCCAGTTCCATCCCGAGCTCGACGCCCCCGCCCTGCTCCGCCGGATCGAGGCGTACAAGGAGCACGGGTACTTCCCGCCGGCCGAGGCCGAGGACGTCAAGGACCGGATTCGCACGGGGCCGCCCGTGACCGAGCCCGAGAGGATCCTCGCCGCCTTCGTGGACCGCTACGCCCGCTGACGCGTCGCGGACGGGCCCGTCCCGTCCTCGCCGCACGACGCGGAGCGACTTCTCCGAGATCTGAGAGAGCGCTCTCTTGACGGTGTGAGCCACGGCACATACAGTCGAGGCACAGCGGAGAGAGCGCTCTCTCAAGAGCAGCTCCTCTCCAGCCCTTCACATAAGGAGTGACCGTGGGACACACGCGACTCAAGCGAACGACAGCCCTGGCGGGTGCGGCGGCACTGGCAGCCGTCGCCACGGGGTGCGGCGGGGGCGGAGGCGAGCCGGCCAGCGCCGACAACCCCGTCGAACTCACCGTCACCACCTTCGGGACCTTCGGCTACGACGACCTCTACGGCGAGTACGAGGAGCTGAACCCGGGCGTGACCATCAAGGCCACGAACATCGACCGCGGCTCGAACGCGCGCACGGACGCCTTCACCAAGATCGCCGCCGGGTCCGGGCTCAGCGACGTCACCGCCATCGAGGAGGGCTGGCTCGGCTCGATCATGGAGGTCTCCGACCAGTTCGTGGACCTCAACGAGCACGGCGCGGCCGACATCAAGGACAACTGGGTGCCGTGGAAGTTCGAGCAGGGGACCGACCCGGAGGGCCGCGTCATCGGGTACGGCACCGACATCGGCCCCCAGGGCCTCTGCTACAACGGAAAGCTCTTCGAGGAGGCCGGTCTGCCCAGCGACCGCGAGGAGGTCGCGGAGCTCTTCGGCGGCGACGACGCCACCTGGGAGACCTACTTCGAGCTCGGCCGCGAGTACCAGGAGACCACGGGCAAGGCCTGGTACGACCAGTCCGGCTTCGTGTGGAACTCGATGGTCAACCAGCTCGACGAGGGCTACTACACCGCCGACGGCGAGCTGAACGTGGAGGGCAACGAGCAGCTGCGCGAGCGCTTCGACCTGCTCGCCGCGGGCACGCTGGACGGCCTCTCCGCCAACCAGACCCAGTTCGACTGGGGCAACGGCCAGGCCTTCGTGGACGGCTCCTTCGCGACCTTCGTCTGCCCCGGCTGGATGCTCGGCACCATCGAGGGCCAGCTCGAGTCCGCCGGCGGCGGCGAGGGCAGCGGGTGGGACTTCGCCGACGTCTTCCCGGGCGGCGCCTCCAACTGGGGCGGCGCGTTCCTCTCCGTCCCGGAGACCTCCGAGCACCCGGAGGAGGCGGCGAAGCTCGCGGCCTGGCTCACCGCGCCCGAGCAGCAGGTCAAGCAGTCGGCCAAGGCGAACAACTTCCCCAGCACCATCGAGGCCCAGGAGAAGCTGGTCGAGGACGCCGAACCGAACCCCGTGTTCAACGACGCACCCACCGGGGTGATCCTCGCGTCCCGCGCCGAGGGGGTCGTCGCCCAGTTCAAGGGCCCGCACGACTCCGTGATCCAGGAGAACGTCTTCCTGCCGCCGCTGAAGCGCCTCGACGCCGGGACCGCCACGGCCGACGAGGCCTGGGACGAGGCCCTCGCGCTTCTCGACGACCTGGTCGTCAACAACTAGCAGGACCCGGCCACGGGGCCTCCGGAATCCGCCGGAGGCCCCCTCACGGAAGCGCGAGACCCTCATGACCACGACAGCCCACCGCCCCGCCGCCGCGGCGCCCGCCGCGCCGGCGCCGAGTCCGCCCAGGCCGACCCGCAGACAGCGGCTCATCGTCCTGGACCTGAAAGCCTCCCCCTACCTGTACATCGCGCCCTTCTTCGTCCTCTTCGGAGTGGTGGGGCTCTTCCCGCTCGGGTACACGTTCTTCGTCTCGCTCTTCGACTGGCACCTGCTCACCGGCCGGGGCGAGTTCGTGGGGCTGGGCAACTTCACCGAGGTGCTGCGGGACCGGTTCTTCTGGAACTCGCTGTTCAACACGGTGAGCATCTTCCTGCTCTCGAGCATCCCGCAGCTGGCGGCCGCGGTGCTGATCGCGGCGGTCCTGGACCAGAACCTGCGCGCCAGGACGCTGTGGCAGATGAGCGTGCTGCTGCCCTACGTGGTCACCCCGGTGGCCGTGGCCATGATCTTCACGAACATGTTCGGCGAGCAGTACGGGCTCATCAACAACATCCTCGGCAGCTTCGGGGTCGACCCGATCCTGTGGAAGAACGAGACGCTGCCCAGCCACATCGCCATCGCCGCCATGGTCAACTGGCGCTGGACCGGCTACAACGCGCTGATCCTGCTCGCGGCGATGCAGGCGGTGCCCCGTGACCTGTACGACGCCGGCGCGATCGACGGCGCGGGCCCTCTCCGCCGGTTCTTCAGCATCACCCTGCCGAGCATCCGTCCCACGATGGTGTTCGTGGTCATCACGACCACCATCGGCGGCCTCCAGATCTTCACGGAGCCGAGGCTCTTCGACCCCGTGGCCGCGGGCGGCACGCAGCGCCAGTTCCAGACCACGGTCCTCTACCTCTGGGAGATGGCCTTCCAGCGGCAGAACTTCGGCAAGGCCGCGACCATCGCCTGGCTGCTCTTCCTCCTCATCCTGCTCTTCGGCCTGGTCAACTACCTGGTCTCGCGCCGCATCGCGACGGCGTCCGACGGGGGGAGGCCGCCGCGCAGGACCGGGCGCGGGGCCGGTCGGCGGCGGAGGCCGCGTGCGGTGGACGCCGTCGTCCCCGACGCGGCGGCGAACACCGGCACCGGCGCGCCACGGGCGGCCGCAGCACCGACGACCACGAGGAGGACACGATGACCGTCACCGGCGCACCCACGAGGACCAGGACGCGGCGGCCGCGGGCGGTGCCCGTGCGCCGGCGGATCTTCGGGGACGGGCACCGCCCCGGCTTCCTCACCTACGGCCTGCTGTCCGCGTTCTTCCTGGCCAGCGCCTATCCGCTGTGGTGGTCGGTGATCATCGGCAGCCGCTCCAACGAGGCCCTCGGGCGCACCTGGCCGCCGCTGCTGCCGGGCGGCAACTTCTGGACGAACGTGGGCGAGGTCTTCGACACCATCCCCTTCTGGCTGGCCCTCGGCAACAGCGTGCTCATCTCGGGGATCATCACCGTCTCGGTGGTCACGTTCTCCACCCTCGCCGGGTACGCGTTCGCCAAGCTGCGGTTCAAGGGGCGCGACGGCCTCATGGTCGCGGTCGTCGCGACCATGGCCATCCCCACGCAGCTCGGCATCATCCCGCTCTTCATGCTCATGCGCGAGCTCGGCTGGACCGGCGAGATCGGGGCGGTCGTCGTGCCCACCCTCGTCACGGCGTTCGGCGTGTTCTTCATGCGCCAGTACCTCGTGGACGTCATCCCCGACGAGCTCATCGAGTCGGCCCGGATGGACGGGGCGTCGATGATCTCCACCTTCTGGCACGTCGCGCTCCCCGCGGCCCGCCCGGCCATGGCCATCCTCGGCCTGTTCACCTTCATGACGGCGTGGACCGACTTCCTGTGGCCGCTGCTCGTCCTCGACGCGAGCAACCCCACCCTGCAGACGGCGCTGAGCCAGCTGCAGTCGGCCCGCTACGTGGACTACTCGATCGTCCTCGCCGGCGCCGTCATGGCCACGCTTCCCCTCCTGGCGCTCTTCGCCGTCGCGGGCAGACAACTCATTTCCGGAATCATGCAAGGAGCAGTGAAGGGCTAATGCCGAACAACGCAGAAGACGCAGCCGTGCACCACCGCAGCTGGCCCGAGGGCTTCCTCTGGGGCTCGGCCACCGCCGCGGCCCAGGTGGAGGGCGCCGGGCACGAGGGCGGCAAGGAGGACTCCGTCTGGGACGCCTTCGCCCGTCTGCCGGGCGCCGTGGCCAACGGCGACACCCTGGAGGACGCCGTGCAGCACTACCACCGGATGCCCGAGGACGTGCGGATCATGAAGGAGCTCGGGCTCGGCTCCTACCGCTTCTCCACGAGCTGGGCGCGGGTGCGTCCCGGTGACCGGGCCCCGAACCCCGAGGGCCTGGACTTCTACTCCCGCCTGGTCGACGAGCTGCTCGAGGCCGGCATCCTGCCCTGGCTGACCCTGTACCACTGGGACCTGCCGCAGGCGCTCGAGGAGAAGGGCGGGTGGGCCCACCGGGACACCGCGCACCGTTTCCTCGAGTACGCCGACGACGTGCACTCGGTGCTCGGCGACCGGGTGCGGCACTGGACCACGTTCAACGAGCCCTTCTGCTCGTCGCTGCTCGGCTACGCGGCCGGGGTCCACGCGCCCGGCCGGCAGGACCCCCGGGCCGCCGTCGCCGCCGTGCACCACCAGCACCTGGCCCACGGCCTCGCGGTCGAGCACCTGCGGTCCCGCGGTGCCGAGCACCTGGGCATCACCCTCAACCTCAGCAACTCGATCCCCCGAGACCCCTCGGACCCGGTGGACCTCGACGCGGCCCGGCGGTTCGACTCCCTGCAGAACCGCCTCTTCCTGGACCCCATCCTGCGCGGCGCGTACCCCGAGGACACCCTCGCGGACCTGGACCGGTTCGGCCTCCGCGATCTCGTCCGGGACGGTGACCTCGCGACCATCGGGGCGCCCCTCGACTTCCTCGGCGTGAACCACTACCACGACGACCTCATCAGCGGGCACCCGGAGTCCTCCGGCGGCGACGGCCACTCCGGCGGCGCCAGCCGCCCCACGTCCTCGTGCTGGATCGGCTCCGAGGACATCGCGTTCCCGAGCCGCGGCCTGCCGCGCACGGCGATGGACTGGGAGGTGAACCCGGACGGGCTGCGGAAGCTCCTGGTGCGCCTGGGCGAGGAGTACCCCGCGCTCCCGCCCCTGTACGTCACCGAGAACGGCGCCGCCTACGACGACGTCGTCAGCGACGACGGCGCCGTCCACGACACGGAGCGCACCGAGTTCGTCCTCGGCCACATCGCGGCCGTGGGGGAGGCCATCGACCAGGGCGCGGACGTCCGCGGCTACTTCGTGTGGTCGCTGCTGGACAACTTCGAGTGGTCGTGGGGCTACGGCAAGCGCTTCGGCGTGGTCCGGGTGGACTACGGGACGTTCGAGCGCACGGTCAAGGACAGCGGTCGCGCCTACGCCGGGGTCATCGCCGCCGCCGCGGACCGCACGCCGGTGGCCCCGTCCACGGGCGCCTAGCATTGATGCCAGCCCACCCGCCGAGAGCACCGGAGATGATCATGACGCAGCGCGCAGGCGGCCCCCGGCCCGTGCCGACGCTCGAGATGGTGGCCGCGCTGGCCGGGGTCTCGCGGGCGACCGTGTCCCGGGTGGTGAACGACTCGCCCAGCGTCGACCCCGAGCTGGCGCAGTCGGTGCGGAAGGCCATCGAGGCCCTCGACTACACCCCGAACCGGGCGGCGCGTTCGCTGGCGAAGCGACGGGCCAACTCGGTCGCCCTGATCATCCCGGAGTCCACGTCCAAGGTGTTCGCGGACCCGTTCTTCACGACCGTGGTCCAGGGCATCGCGATGTACCTGACGGACACCGACTTCACCCTGAACATGGTCATCGCGTCCGAGGCGAAGCCCGAGAAGACCCGCAGCTTCCTGCTCGGCGGCAACGTGGACGGTGCCCTGGTGGTCTCGCACCACAGCGGCGACCACTCGTGGACCCACCTCTCGGGGTCGCTGCCCATGGTGTTCGCGGGTCGCCCGCTCGTCGGCGCTGAGGACGCCTACTACGTGGAGGTCGAGAACGAGGCTGCCGCCTGCAGCGCCACCCGGCTGCTCACCGCGAGCGGGCGGCGGAGCATCGCGACCATCGCCGGGCCGCAGGACATGCCCCCGGGCATCGACCGGCTGGCGGGCTGGCGGACCGCGGTGCGGGAGGCCGGGCTGGACGAGCAGCTGGTGGAGGTGGGCGACTTCACGCTCGCCTCGGGGGCCCGGGCCATGCAGCGGCTGCTGGACCGCGGCCGGCCGGTCGACGCCGTGTTCGCCGCGAACGACCAGATGGCGGCCGGGGCGTACACCGTGATCCAGGGCCGCGGCCTGCGCATCCCGGAGGACATCGCCGTGGTGGGCTTCGACGACGACTCCTTCGCGACGTCGGTGACCCCCGCGCTGACCACGGTGAACCACCCGATCGTCGAGCTCGGCCGGAAGATGGCCGAGACCCTCGTCGACATGATCGAGGGCCGGCCGACGGACCGGGTGACCATCATGTCGACCTCGCTCGTGCTCCGGGACTCCGTCTAGTCCTTCCCGCCCCGAGCCGGGCGACGCCCCGGCGCCGTCGTCGGCGTCCCCGGATCCTCCCCGAAAGGCCACCATGCCCCCTCCAGCCCTCCCCGCCCCGGTGACGGGCGACGACCCCGCGACGGCGACCGGCCGTCCCGTGCACTGGGGCGTCGTCGCCACCGGGTCGATCGCCGGCCGCGTGGTCGAGGACCTGGCGCTGCTCGACGACGCCGTGCTCTCGGCCGTCAGCTCCCGCTCCCGGTCCTCCGCCGAGGCGTTCGCCGAGCGCTTCGGCGCGGCCCGGAGCCACCACGACCACGACGGCACCACCGGCTGGGAGCGCCTCGTCGCGGACCCCGCCGTGGAGGTCGTCTACGTCGCCACGCCCCACGCCCAGCACCACGCGGTGGCCCGCGCGGCCCTCGAGGCCGGCAAGCACGTGCTCTGCGAGAAGCCGCTGACCATGAACGCCCGGGAGGCGGGGGAGCTGCGGGAGCTCGCCCGGGCGCGCGGGCTGTTCCTCATGGAGGCGGTGTGGACGCGCTTCCTGCCGAGCTTCGGGCGCGCCCTCGACATCGTCCGCTCCGGCGAGATCGGCCGGGTCCGCTGGCTCCAGGCGGACCTCGGCGCCCCGGTGCCGTACGACCCCGGGTCCCGGCTCTGGGATCCCGCGGCGGGCGGAGGGGCCCTGCTGGACCTCGCCGTGTACCCGCTCACCTGGGCGCTCGCGGCGCTCGGCGCACCGGCCGGCCTCACGGCCCACGGCGTCCTCCACGAGGACGGCGTGGACCTGCACAACGGCCTGACCCTCACCTGGGCGGACGGCGCGCACGCCCACCTCACCACGTCCATCGAGACGGACTGCCCGGGCACGGTGACCATCAGCGGGACGGACGGCTGGCTGCGCACCGGGGCGCCCCTCTACCACCCCGGTGAGCTCGTGGTCCGGTCCGGGGGAGCCGCGCCGCGGACCGAGCGCTTCCGGGCCGCCGGGCACGGCTTCGCCCACGAGCTGCGGGAGGTGACCCGGTGCCTCCAGGCCGGCCTGACCGAGAGCCCGCGCATGCCGCTCGCGGACACCGTGCTGGTGCTGGAGCTGCTCGACGACGCGCGCCGGCAGATGGGCCTGCGCTACCGCAGCGACCTGCCCTGACCGGCGGGCGCCACGACGGGGCGCCCCCGAACTGTCGCGTGTCCGGAAGGGACCGGCTGCGGATACCGTGGGAGGCATGACCACGCGCGCCGCCCCCTGGAGGCAGGGATCCCTCGACGACGACCCCTCGGGCCCCGGGCCCCGGCTCCTGCCGTACCACCGGCTCGGCCACGCCGACCCCGACCACCGGTGGTGGAAGCCGCTCGTGGAGCTGCTGCTCTTCGGCGCCTTCTACGGGGTGCTGGCCATCGTGTTCGGCATCGTGTGGGCCGTGGGGCTCGTGGCCGTGCGCGGCGAGGAGGCCCTGGACGAGGTCTTCCTCGGGGGCACGGAGCTGGACATGATGGACCCGGCGATCTTCTTCATGCTGTTCTTCTCCCTGGTCCTCATGATCCCGGCGCTCCTCGCGGCCCGGGCCATCACGGGCCCCCGCCCCCTCGGGCTGCTGCTGTCCGTGACGGGACGGCTGCGCTGGGGCCTCCTCGGCCGGTGCCTCCTCGTGGCCCTTGCCGTCTACGCGGTGGGCCAGGCGGCCGCCCTCCTCGTGGAGTACGCGCTGCTCGGCTCGCTGACCGCCCCGCAGCCGGTGGAGGGCTTCTGGTGGCTGATCGCCATGATCGTGCTGGTGGTCCCGCTGCAGTGCGCGGCGGAGGAGCTCGTCTTCCGGGGCTACCTGCTGCAGACCGTGGGACGGTGGCTGCGCCGGCCCGTGTTCGCGATCCTGCTGCCGGTGCCCCTGTTCACGTTCGGGCACCTGTACGACGCCTGGGGGCTGCTGGCGGTCGCGGTCATGGCGGTCGTCGCCGGCTGGCTGACCTGGCGCACCGGCGGGCTCGAGGCGGCGATCGCCCTGCACGTGGTCAACAACGTCATCGCCACGCTCTTCGGCGCGCTCGGCCTGGCCGACCCGGACGCCGAGGAGTCGTCCTGGGTGGCCCTCGCCCTCTCGGCGGGCCTGCAGCTGCTCTTCGCGTGGCTCGTGGTCCGCGGCGCGCGCCGGCGCGGCGTGGAGGTGACCCGGACCGTGCACCCGCCGCGGCCGGCCCTCCTCCTCGCGGCCGGCCCCGGACCCGGTGGGGAGGGCCGTGGGCCCGGAGCCTGGGTGTGCCCCGGCCCGCCCGCCTGTCCCGGTCACTGGGCGGGACAGGCGCCCGGACGCGCGCCCCAGCACCTTTCGTAGACTGACGGCATGGAACCCCGCACCGCAGTCGACCCCCGGTCCGCCGTCGAGGACCTCGGCCGCTACGTGATGGAGTCGCCGAGCTCCTTCCACGCCGCGCACGCCGCCGCCGCCCGGCTGGAGGAGGCGGGCTTCGTCCGCCTCGACGAGACGGAGGACTGGGCCCGGACCGGCGTCCGCGGGCGGCGCTACGTGCTCCGCGACGGGGCTGTCATCGCGTGGGCCACCCCGGCGGAGGTCCCCCCCGCGGCGGGGTTCCGGATCCTCGGTGCGCACACCGACTCGCCGGGCTTCAAGCTCAAGCCGAGGCCCACCACCACGGCCCACACCTGGCACCAGGCCGGGGTCGAGACCTACGGCGGGGCGCTGCTGAACTCGTGGCTGGACCGCGAGCTGCGCCTGGCGGGCCGGCTCGTGGTCCGCGGGACGGACGGCGCCCCGGTGGAGCACCTGACCGCCACCGGCCCCGTGGCCCGCATCCCGCAGCTCGCCATCCACCTGGACCGCGAGGCCAACAAGGGCCTGCAGCTCGACCGCCAGCAGCACGTGCAGCCGATCTGGGGAGTGGGGCAGCCGGAGGACGCGGACGTCCTCGCGCTGCTGGCCGAGCACGCGGACGGCGGGCCCGTGGACCCGGCCCGCATCGTCGGCTACGACGTGGTGCTGGCGGACGCCCAGCCCCCCGCCGTGTTCGGGCAGGGCGGTACGCTGTTCGCCTCCGGGCGGCTGGACAACCTGTCCTCCGTGCACGCCGGGCTGAGCGCGCTCGCCCGCGAGGCCGAGGCGGTCGAGCAGGGCCGGCACATCGCGGTGCTCGCCGCGTTCGACCACGAGGAGATCGGCTCCCGCACCCGCTCCGGCGCCGCGGGACCGTTCCTCGAGGACGTGCTGGTGCGCATCGGTGAGGGCCTGGGCCGCTCCGCCGCCGAGCACCGGCGCTCCCTGGCCGGGTCCGTGTGCCTGTCCGCCGACGCCGGGCACCTGGTGCACCCCAACTACCAGGGCCACCACGACCCCGTGAACCGGCCGGTGCCGGGGGCGGGGCCGCTGCTGAAGATCAATGCGGACCAGCACTACGCCACGGACGCCGTGGGCGCCGGGATCTGGGCCGAGGCCTGCGCGCGCGCCGGTGTGGGCTACCAGGAGTTCGTCTCCAACAACCGGGTGCCGTGCGGGTCCACCATCGGGCCCATCACCGCGGCCCGGCTGGGGGTGCGCACGATCGACGTCGGCATCGGCCTGCTGTCGATGCACTCGGCCCGGGAGCTGTGCCACGTGGACGACGTCGCCGCCCTCGGGGCGGTCGCGGGGGCCTTCTACACCGCCTGACCCGCCGCGCCGCCGTTCGAGGGGCGCCGTCTGCTCGACCTGCTGCGCGGGGGGTCGCCACTGAACGGTGCGAGTCGGTCGTTCCGTTCGGTGGCGACCCCTCGGCGCGGACGGTCCGCTGCCGGTGAGGGGCGGCTCAGCCGGGGATCGACGCCGTGCCGACCGCGACCCGCTCGGCCGGGAACTGCGGCATCGCGATGTCGGCCATCCGGGCGAGCACCCGCACGACCTGGCAGGAGTAGCCGAACTCGTTGTCGTACCAGACGTAGAGCACCAGCGAGCTGCCGTTGACGATCGTCGCGAGACCGTCGACGACGCCCGCGCGGCGGGAGCCCACGAAGTCGGTGGACACGATCTCGGGGGAGTCGGTGTAGTCGATCTGCTTGCGCAGGGACGAGTTCAGCGAGATGTCCTTCAGGTACTGGTTGACCGCGTCCTCGGACTCCGGGGCCTGCTCGAGCTGCAGGTTGAGGATGGCCATGGACACGTCCGGGGTGGGGACGCGGATCGCGTTGCCCGTCAGCTTGCCGGCCATCTCCGGCAGGGCCTTGGCCACGGCCTTCGCGGCGCCGGTCTCGGTGATGACCATGTTGAGGGCGGCGGAGCGGCCCCGGCGGTCGCCCTTGTGCCAGTTGTCGATGAGGTTCTGGTCGTTGGTGTAGGAGTGGACCGTCTCCACGTGGCCCTGCGCGATGCCGTACTTGTCGTGCAGGACCTTCACGACCGGGGTGATCGCGTTGGTGGTGCAGGACGCGGCGGACAGGATGGTGTCCTCCGGGGTGATGACGTCGTCGTTGACCCCGCACACGATGTTCTTCAGGTCGCCCTTGCCCGGTGCGGTGAGCAGCACCTTGGCCACGCCCTTGGCCTGCAGGTGCTTCGAGAGCCCGGCCTCGTCGCGCCACACGCCCGTGTTGTCCACGACGATCGCGTTGTCGATCCCGTAGGCGGTGTAGTCGATCTCGGTGGGGTCGTTCGCGTAGATGAACTTGATGGCCACCCCGTTGGCCGTGATGACGTCGTTCTCCTCGTCGACGTGGATGGTCCCGTCGAACTTCCCGTGCACCGAGTCGCGGCGCAGGAGGGAGGCGCGCTTGACGAGGTCGTTGCCCGGCTTCTTGCGCACCACGACGGCGCGCAGGTTCAGGCCGGTGCCGTCGTTGCGGTTGATGAGGATGCGGGCGAGCAGGCGGCCGATGCGGCCGAACCCGTAGAGCACCACGTCCTGGGACTCCGGGGAGTTCTGGGCCCTGCGGTCCACCACGGGGGCGAGCTCCTCGCGCAGGAACGACTCGAGGTCCTGGTCCGACTCCTGGGCGAGCCGGTTGAGCTTGCCGAGGTCCACCGCGCAGGTGCCGAGGTTCAGCCCGGACATGGCCTCGAGCAGGCGGGTCGTGTCCTCGAGGGGCAGCTCCTCGCCGTCGATCCGGCGGGCGAAGCGGTGCGCCTTGATGATCTGGGTGACGGACTTGTGCACCAGGGAGCGGCCGTAGACCGTCGGCACGACCTTGTTCTCACGGTGCAGGCGCCCGACCAGGGGGACGATGCCCTCGGCGAGCGACTCGCGGTCGGCCCAGCTTTCAGGAGTGCTCAAGAATGACTCTCTTCCTCGGCCGGGGACGTCATCGTGTCCGGCCGTGACGTGCCGCGCCTCGTTGCGCGGTCGGGTGCGCGCCGCTGCGGTTCGCGCAGGACGCCGCCCTCCATTCTAGGGGCACCGGGGGCGGGAAGGGCTCCCGTTACGGGCCCGGCGGGCCGGTCCGGTGCCGGGGGCGGCGGGGCCGGCGGGTGCTACCGTGAGAGCATGCTGACGGTCATCGGTGAGGCGCTCGTGGACGTGGTCTCGAAGCGCGGCCAGGAGCCCCGCGCGCACGCCGGGGGAAGCCCCATGAACGTGGCCGTGGGCCTGGCCCGGCTCGGCCACGAGGTCCAGTTCCTCGGCCGCTACGGCGAGGACGAGTACGGCACGCAGGTCGAGGCGCACCTGCGGGACAACGGCGTGCTCCTGCCCTTCGACGCCGACACGCGGCCCACCTCCGTGGCCGAGGCCGTCATCGGGGAGGACGGCGCCGCGACCTACGACTTCCAGCTCGACTGGTCCCTGGACCTCTCGGACGAGCAGCTGGCCGAGCTGCTCCGGGACACCTCCCTGCTGCACGTCGGATCGATCGGGGCGATGCTCGAGCCCGGCGCCTCGAGGGTCCTGCACGCCGTGGAGCAGGCCCACCGCTCGGCCCTGATCTCCTACGACCCCAACTGCCGGCCGTCCATCATCCCGGACTCCTCGGACGCCCGGGCCCGGGCCGAGCAGCTCGTGGCCCTCGCCGACGTCGTGAAGGCCTCGGACGAGGACCTCCTGTGGCTGTACCCCCACCGCAGCGTCGAGGAGAGCGCGGGCGCCTGGCTCAAGGCCGGCGCGGAGCTCGTCGTCGTCACCCGCGGGCCCCTGGGGCCCTGGGCCCGCACCCGCGCCACCGGGCCGCGCGGGGTGGAGGTGCCCGCCGCCCGCACCACGGTCGTGGACACCGTGGGGGCCGGGGACTCCTTCATGGCCGCGCTGCTCGGCTGGCTCACCGACCACGGCTACACGGGCGCGCCGGCCCGCGAGCGGATCGACAACCTGGACGAGCAGCAGGTCGGCGAGCTGCTGCGCTACGCCGCCGCGGCGGCCGGCGTCACGGTCTCCCGCGCCGGCGCGGACCTGCCCCGCAAGGACGAGCTGCCCGCGCCCTGACCCGTCCCGCCCCGACCCCCACCCGGTCCCGTCCCGAAGGAGAGCCCGTGCCCGAGCGCGATCCGTACGCCGACCTGCCCGACCTGCCGAGCTTCACCCTCACCTCCGAGGACATCTCCGACGGCGGCCCGCTCGCCCCGGCCCAGCTCTCGGGCATCATGGGCGCCGGCGGCCAGGACGTGTCCCCGCAGCTGAGCTGGTCCGGGGCCCCGGAGGGCACGAAGAGCTACGTGGTCACGGTCTTCGACCCGGACGCCCCCACCCCCAGCGGCTTCTGGCACTGGTGCCTGTCCAACATCCCCGCCGACGTCACCTCCCTCGCGCGCGGCGCGGCGTCCGACCCTCCGGCCGGGGCGGTCAAGCACCGCAACGACGGCGGCACCGACGAGTACGTGGGCGCCGCCCCGCCCCCCGGCCACGGGCCGCACCGCTACATCGTGTGCGTGACCGCCGTGGGCGAGGAGCAGATCGAGGTCGACGAGAGCGCCAGCCCCGCCGTCGTCAACTTCCAGCTCTTCAGCTCCGGGATCGCCCGCGCCTGCCTCACCGGGACGCACGAGGCCTAGGTGGCAGTACACCCGTGAGCCCTGATCCGGAGGTCCCCGGGACGGCGCCGATCCGGATGATCGCCAGCGACCTCGACGGCACCGTCCTGGGGCACGACTTCCGCTTCCGCCCGCGCACCGTCGACGCGATCCGCGCCGCCCAGGACAGCGGCATCCACGTGGTGTTCGTGACGGGCCGGCCCATGCGCTGGCTCGACCCGCTGCGCGAGCAGCTCGGCCACGAGGGCGTGGTCATCTGCTCGAACGGGGCGGTGGTCTACGACCTCAGCGCCGACCTGGTCGTGGAGTCGAGCCTGTTCCCGGCCCGGGACGCCTTCGCGGTCATGGACGAGGTCGCGGCCCGGCACCCCGGCACGCTGTTCGCGGCGGAGACCCTCGAGGGGGTCTTCACGGACCACGGGTGGGCCAGGACCGACCGGATGGAGGTCGGCGCCCCCCTGGTCGGGGCGCTGCGGGACCGGCTGCCGGAGGACCAGGGGCTGGTGAAGTTCCTGGCCAAGCTGGACACCGCCGAGCCGCAGGAGTACTTCCGGGCGCTCGCCGAGCTCGTGGCCGGCCGGCTGTCCGTGACGCACTCCGTGGCGGCGGCCCCGCTCGTGGAGATGGGGCAGAAGGGGCTCACCAAGGCGCGCACCCTCGAGCAGTACGCGGCCGAGCGCGGCATCCGCCCGCACGAGGTGATGGCCTTCGGCGACATGCCCAACGACCTCGAGATGCTCACGTGGGCCGCCCACGGCTACGCCATGGCGAGCGGGCACCCCGCGGTCGCGCGGGCCGTGGGCCGCACGGCCCCGCCGTTCGAGGAGGACGGGGTGGCCCAGGTGATCGAGGCCCTGCTGAGCGGCGGCCGACCTGGCGCGTCATGGGCGGGACAATCCGCTACCACGGGGTAACAATAGGGGGGTGACCCCTCCAGCGCACCGGCGCGACGCCCCCGCAGCCCTGGCCCACCGCGGTTTCTGCCGGGACGGTGCCGAGAACACCCTCGACGCCTTCCGGGCGGCCCGGGACCTCGGCTACGAGTGGATCGAGACGGACGTCAACACGACGGCCGACGGGGTGGTCCTGTCCTTCCACGACGAGACCCTCGACCGCGTCACCGGCGGCAGCGGGAAGGTCTCCGCCCTGACCTGGGCGCAGATCAGGGCCGAGCGCGTCGCCGGTGCCGGGCGCATCCCCCGCTTCGCCGACCTGCTGACGGAGCTCCCCGAGCTGAAGTTCAACGTGGACGTCAAGGACGAGGCGTCCGTGGCGGCCCTGCCGGCGCTGCTCCACGAGCTCGGCGCCGTGGACCGGGTGCGGGTGACCTCCTTCTCCGAGAGCCGCCGGCGCCGCACGCTGCGGCGGATCCGCGAGCTGGACGGCCGGACCGTGCCCACGTCCTCCGGCAAGGAGGGGATGCGCCTGCTGCTCGTGTGCTCGTGGCTGGGCGGGCCCACCTGGCGTCTCGCGCGGCGGGCGGCCGCCCGGTGGATCGAGCCGTTCGACACCGTGCAGATCCCCCGCCGGTACCGGGTGCGGGGCGGGGCCGAGGTCCAGCTCGTGACCCCCCGCTTCCTGGACTTCGCCCACCGGCACGGCATCGACGTGCACGTGTGGACCGTCAACGAGACGGCCGAGATGGCGGAGCTGCTCGAGCTCGGGGTCGACGGGATCGTCACCGACCGGGCCGACCTGCTCGCCTCCCTCCTGGCGCAGCGTGGACAGTGGCCGCCCTCCGGCGTGTGAGCCGTGGCACGGCGGCGCGACCCGTGGCAGGGTGGGAGCCATGACCGACACTGCCACGACCGGCACCGCGCAGCACGTCCTGACCGAGGTCCGCAACGGCACCGGGCACATCGTGCTCAACCGGCCCCGTCAGCTCAACGCCCTCACCGCACAGATGTACCGGGACCTCAAGACCGCGCTCGACGCGTGGCGGGACGACGACGCCGTGCGCCACGTGCTCGTCACCTCGGCCTCCCCGCGGGCGTGGTGCGCCGGCGGCGACATCCGGGAGGTCCGCGACGCCGTGCTCGCCGGGCGGACGGAGGAGGCCACGGGGGTGTTCGCCGTCGAGTACGCCCTCGACTGCCTGATCGCGGACTACCCCAAGCCCTACGTGGCGCTCATGAACGGGATCTGCATGGGCGGCGGCATGGGCATCTCCGTGCACGGTTCCCACCGCGTGGTGGGTCCCTCCACGGTCATGGCGATGCCCGAGACGAAGATCGGCTTCTTCACCGACATCGGCGCCTCCTGGTTCCTGCCGCGCGTCTCCCGGCCGGACCACCGCGGCGAACCGGGCCTGGCCGTGGGCCGCTGGCTCGCCCTCGGCGGGCAGCGGCTCGGCGGCGCGGACGCCGTCGCCCTCGGGCTGGCCGACGTCCTCGTGGCGGACGAGGACTTCGAGGCCCTCGCCGGGGCCGTGGTGGAGGAGGGCCCGGAGGACGCCCTCTCCCGCTTCGCGCGCGAGCCCGAGCCGTCCTCCGTGGTGGCGCGGTGGGAGGAGATCGAGGAGCGCTACGGCGCCCCGACCCTCGAGCAGATCGTCGCCGCCGCGCCGGAGGACCTCGCGGGGATGAGCCCCTCCTCGCTGGTGCGCACCTTCGAGCTGCTGGAGCGCGGCGCGGCCGACGACAGCGTGCGCTCCTGCCTCGAGCGGGAGCTGCGCCTCGCCGCGGACACGATCGCCCGCCCCGACTTCGCCGAGGGCGTGCGGGCGGTCCTCGTGGACAAGGACAACCGGCCGGCCTGGGAGCACGCCTCCGTCACGGACGTCGACGTCGCGGCCGTCCGGGCCGTGCTCGACGAGAAGCTGCCGCTGCCCCGCTGACCGGCCGGCACCGGCCCGGCGCGCTCAGCGGCGGGACGGGTGCTTCCCGTTGTCGCTGACCACCGGCCGGGGAGGACCCCACCGGTCACCGGCCGGGGTGGGGCGGTCCACGAACCGGCGGTAGCCGAGGTACAGCACCACGGCCAGCGCCACGGTGACCACGGCGAACGAGGCGACGGTGTCCTGCGAGACCAGGCTGCGGACCACGCTGTGCAGCAGCGTGAACAGACCGCCGAGCAGCACGCCGTGGGCGAGCACCGGTCGGCGCCGCTCCACCGCCAGGCTCGCCCCCAGCAGCACGACGGACGCGACCAGGGCGATCACGCCGACGTCGCGGCTGTGCCGCATGTGCTCGACCTCCCACGCCCCCCGTTCGCGCTCGTAGGCCGCCCACTGCTGCTGCTCCTCCGGGGCGAGCTCGCGGGTCTCCCGCGCCATCGCGACCGCCGGGGGCGGCGCGGGCTCCTCCGGGCCGGGGTGGACCGTGGCGACGCCGAGACCCACGAACAGGGCCAGCAGCAGCCCCAGGAAGAACGTGTAGACCGTCCGCATGACCCTGCCGTCCGTGCGGTCCTCGGCGCTGTCCTGCGTGCGGTCCTTCATGCGGCGTGCTCCGTCTCCCCCGCCGGTGCGGGACGTCCGTCCAGGGCGCCCGGGTCCGCGGCCGGCCGGCCGCCGGGGCGTGCTCACATTGTGGGGCGGGCCTGCTCCGTTGTCCACGTCCGTCACCTGGCCCGCGGGCCTTCCACCGTGTTCCCCGCCTGCCTACGCTGGAGTCCTCCGCGGCGGCCCACGGGACCCGGGGGGCGCGAACGGAGCCGGGCGAGCACCGGAGGGCGGTGGGCCGCGCGCCCGCCGGAGAGGCGGTGGGGACCATGGTGGTCTTCGAGAACAGGGTCGAGGCCGGGCGGCAGCTGGGGAAGCGGCTGAGGTCCCTGCGCGGGCAGGACGTGGTGGTGCTGGGGCTGCCCCGCGGCGGGGTGCCCGTGGCCCACGAGGTGGCCCGCATCCTGGACGCGCCGCTGGACGTCATCGTGGTGCGGAAACTGGGGGTCCCCTCCCAGCCCGAGCTGGCCATGGGCGCCATCGGGGAGGAGGGCGCCCGCGTGCTCGACGAGCGGACCCTCCAGTACTTCGGGGTGACGGACGCGCAGCTCGAGCAGATCGAGGCGCGGGAGCGGGCCGTGCTCGAGGCGCGGACGGCGCGCTTCCGGGAGGGCCGGGAGCGGGTCGATCTCACCGGGCGGACCGCCCTGGTCGTCGACGACGGCATCGCCACCGGCTCCACGGCCCGCGTGGCCTGCCGGATCGCCCGCCAGCTGGGCGCCGCGCGCGTGGTGCTGGCCGTCCCGGTGGCCCCGCAGGAGGCCCTGGGCCGGGTGGTGGAGGCGGACGAGGTGATCTGCCTCGCGACCCCGCCGTACTTCACGGCCGTCGGCTACCACTACCGGGACTTCTCCGCCACCGAGGACGACGAGGTGGTGGCCCTGCTGGACGCCGCCAGGCGCCGCCACCAGCCGGAGCTGCCCGCGCCGCCCCGGGCGGGGCCGGCCGCGCACGGCTATCCGGTCGACGCCGACGTGCGCATCCCGGCCGGGAGGGAGCAGCTCGAGGCGCACCTGCACCTGCCGGCGCCCGGCGCCGGGGTGGTGGTCTTCGCCCACGGCAGCGGCAGCAGCCGGCGCAGCCCGCGGAACCAGTACGTGGCCTCCGTCCTGCAGCAGGCGGGGCTCGGCACCCTGCTGCTCGACCTGCTCACCCCCGGGGAGGAGACGGACCGCGGCAACGTCTTCGACATCGGCCTGCTCGCCGAGCGGCTGCTCCTGGCCACGGCGTGGCTGCGTGAGCAGCCCGGTTCCGCGGCGTCCCCGGTCGGGTACTTCGGGGCGAGCACCGGCGCCGGCGCCGCCCTGTGGGCCGCGGCCGAGCCCGGCGCGTCCATCGCGGCCGTGGTCTCCCGCGGCGGCCGGCCGGACCTCGCGGACGAGCGGCTGCGCTCGGTGCAGGCACCCACCCTGCTGATCGTCGGCAGCGAGGACTCCGAGGTGCTCGGCCTCAACCGGTGGGCGCAGGAGTCGATGCGCTGCCCCACCCGGCTGGCCGTGGTGGAGGGCGCCACGCACCTCTTCGAGGAGCCCGGCACGCTCGCCGAGGCCGCCGCGCTGGCCCGGGACTGGTTCCTGCGCCACCTCTCCCCGGCCGGGGAGCACGGCGACGGGACGTCCCGGTGAGCCCGCTCGGGCGCGGCCCCTCCCGGGAGGCCGGGGTCCTCGCGGAGATCCGCTCCCTCGCCCGGCCGCTGGAGACGGCGCAGGACCTCGACCCGCTCGTGGAGCGCTGCGCCGGCGCCCGGTTCGTGTGCGTGGGGGAGGCGTCCCACGGCACGCACGAGTACTACCGGTGGCGGGCCCTGCTCAGCCGCCGGCTCATCGAGGAGCACGGCTTCACCTGGATCGGGGTCGAGGGGGACTGGCCGGACTGCTGGCGGATCGACCGGTGGGTGCGCGGCGAGGCGGACCAGGACCTCGACGCCCACGGCGTCCTCGCGGGCTTCGAGCGCTGGCCCACGTGGATGTGGGCGAACGAGGAGGTCGCCGAGTTCCTCGACTGGCTCCGGGAGGAGAACGCCCGCCGGGCCGGCCACGAGCAGGTCGGCTTCTACGGCCTGGACGTCTACTCGCTGTGGGACTCGCTGCGGGAGATCATCGGCTGGCTCGGGACGAGCGCCCCCGAGGCGCTGCCCGCCGCGCTGCAGGCGTGGCAGTGCTTCGTCCCCTTCCACGAGGACCCGCACCGCTACGCGTGGCGGACGCGGATCGTGCCCGAGAGCTGCGAGGCCGACGTCGTCGCCCTCCTCGCCGAGGTGCGCCGGCGCACCATGGACCGGACGGCCGGGGACCCCGCCGCGTTCGACGCCGCCCTCAACGCCATGGTGGCGGTCGACGCCGAGCGCTACTACCGGACCATGGTGCGCGGCGACCGGCAGTCCTGGAACGTGCGGGACGAGCACATGGCGGACACCGCGGACCTGCTCTCCCGCCACCACGGGCCCGGTGCCAAGGGCCTGGTGTGGGAGCACAACTCCCACGTGGGGGACGCCCGGGCCACCGACATGTTCGACGCCGGGCTGGTCAACGTGGGTCAGCTGCTGCGCGAGCGCCACCCCGCGCACGAGGTGGTGCTGGTCGGCCTCGCCTCCTGGACCGGCACGGTGGTCGCGGCGGAGGCGTGGGGCGCGGCCGAGGAGGTGCTCGCCGTCCCGCAGGCACGTGCCGGCAGCCACGAGGACCTCCTGCACCGGGCGCTGGAGGAGGACGCGGTGCTCGTCTTCGGCCGCGACCGCTCCGGGCCCTGGCTCTCCGGGAGGTTCGGCCACCGGGCCGTCGGGGTGGTGTACCACCCGTGGCGCGAGGCCGGCAACTACGTCCCCACCCGCATGGGGGAGCGCTACGACGCGCTGCTGTGGTTCGGGACGACCGCCGCCCTGCGGCCCCTGCACCACGAGGCCCCGCCCGAGGAGCCCGAGCTGGAGACCGAGCCGACGGGCTTCTAGAGGCGTCCCGGCGGAGCGGCTCAGACGCCGCTCTGCTCCCGGTGCGCCTCCTCGGGCGCGCCCGCCGGGGGACGGTCCTGGAAGAAGCGCCGGTGGCCGAGGACCAGCACCACCGCCAGGCCCACGCTCACGGCGACGAACGTCATGGTGGTCTCGCTGGAGGCGAAGCTGCGGCCGATGGCGTAGATCAGGGTGAACAGCCCGCCCAGCATCACCCCGTTGGTCAGCACCCTGTTGCGCTTCTCCAGCACGAGGCTGAGACCGAGCAGCACCACGGAGGCGCCCAGGGCCACGACCGCCACGTCGCGGCTGTAGCTCTGCTGCTCCTCCTGCCACTGCCGCCACTGCCGGTCGTTCTCCTCCATCTCCGCGCGCTGCTCCTCGGTCGGAGCGCCCCCCTCGGGCACGAACTCCATCCCCGCGGTCGGCTCCGGCATCTCCGGCCCCGGATAGAACGTCTGGATCCCCAGGCCCACGAACAGGGCCAGCAGGGCCCCCAGGAAGAACGTGTAGACGATCTTCATCACGTTGTTGTCCACCGCGGACACCCCGCTCTCTCCCGGTCCCCGGGGTGGCCGCCGGACGGCGACAGAACCCGTGGGGATGCCCCGATTATCGCCCTGTCGCACCTGCGAATCCAGTGTCCCCGGGGGCCGGTGGAGCGGGCCCCCGTCATCATGCGTCCCGGACCCCGCGGCCCTTACGCGCCCGGTCGGCGGTGTCTACGCTTGAAGGGTCGAGGCGGACCGCACCGGTCCCGCCGGCCGTCCGGGACGACGTCCCGGACGGCCGCGGCACCGGTGCCACGGGAAGGAGTCAGGTCATGGCCGGATTGATGCGCAGGGAGGGGCTGGAGATGCTCGAGCCCCTCCGACGCCTCCTGGAGGGGGACGTCGAGGCCTCCTGGCCCCGTGTGGAGGAGTACCGGGACGGCGACACCGTGGTGATCCGGGCGGAGCTGCCCGGCATCGACCCCGAGCAGGACGTGGAGCTCACGGTGGCCGACGACGTGCTCCACCTGCGGGCCGAGCGCAGGGAGCGGACCGAGCACAAGGACAAGGGCGGTTACCGCTCGGAGTTCCGCTACGGCTCGTTCTCCCGCGCCCTGCCGCTGCCCGCCGGGTGCCGGGACGAGGACATCAGCGCCGCGTACCGCGACGGCGTGCTGGAGGTGCGCGTGCCCGTCGCCGGGCACGTCGAGCCGCCCGCGACCCGGAAGATCCAGGTCACCCGCGGCTGAGGACGCCGCGCGCCGCCCGTGCGACGGCAGGCGGGACGGGGCGGTGCCGCCCGTCGGCCGTCATGCGGGCCCCGGGACCGGGGATCCGTTGTGACGGATCCCACCGGGTCCTATCGTGGAGACAGGCGGACCGGCCGGCCCGCCGGGAACAAGGGGGAACACCATGGGCGAGCCGTCGTCCGGAGGCCGGATCGTCGTGGGAGTCGACGGGTCCGGGTCGTCCAAGGCCGCGCTCCGGGAGGGAGTGCGGCTCGCCGAGGCCCTGGGCGCACCGCTCGAGGCCATCATGTGCTGGGAGGACCCGCTGCTCTACGAGAGCTACCGCGTGGTGGACCCCGAGGAGTTCCGCCGCGGCAGCGAGCAGCTGTTCGAGAGCACCCTCGAGGAGGTGTTCGGGGAGCAGCGCCCGGCGAACCTGACCACCCGGCTCCTGCGCGGCCAGCCCGCCGCCCGGCTCATCGAGGAGAGCGAGGAGGCCCGGATGCTCGTGGTGGGCCGGCGGGGAACGGGCGGGGTGCTGGGGATGATCCTCGGCTCCGTCTCCTCGGCCCTCGTCTCCCACGCCAAGTGCCCCGTCCTCGTGGTGCGGCACTGAGCGGTCCGCCAGGTTCCTGGCGGCCGGAGCGCGCCCCGGGCACGGACCGCGGGCGCCGGAACGAAGGAGCTCGGCCATGGAGACACCGTCACAGCAGCGGATCCTCGTCGGCATCGACGGATCGGACTCCTCGAAGGAGGCCCTCCGGGCGGGGGACAGGATCGCCCGCGCCCTGGGCGTCCCGCTGACCGCCCTCATGTTCTGGGAGGGGCCGCCCCTCTACGAGGGCTGGGAGACCGTCGACCCGGACCGGCCGCCGGCCGGCAGCGTGGAGCTGCTCCGCTCGACGGTCGCCGACGTGTTCGGCGCGGACCCCCCGGAGCACGTGCGCGCCGAGCTGCTCCACGGACGGGCCGCGGCCCGCCTGGTCGAGGAGAGCGAGAACGCCCTGATGCTGGTGCTCGGGCGCCGCGGCCACGGAGGCCTGCGGGGCTCGGCCCTGGGCTCCGTCTCCAACGCGTGCATCGACCACGCCCACTGCCCGGTGCTGGTCGTCCGGCACTGACCGGCCGGCGCCGGCCACCCGGCGCGGGCCACGCGGCACCGACAGGCCGGCTCCCGGCAGCCGGCCCGGACAAGGAGGTTCGGTCATGAACGCACCGACGGACCAGCGGATCCTCGTGGGGATCGACGGCTCGGAGTCCTCGATGGAGGCCCTGCGGCTCGCCGCGAGGCTCGCGGAGGCCCTCGACGCCCCGCTCGAGGCGATCGCGTGCGCGGGGGACCCCACCGTGCTGGACGCCGAGCTCCTCGTCGACGAGGAGGCGCTGCGCGCCAACCACGAGCGGATCCTCGCGCGCACGGTCGCGGCCGTCTTCGGGGAGGACGTCCCCGGCCGCCTGACCACCACGGTGACGCACGGCCGCCCGGCAGGCCGGCTCATCACGGAGAGCGAGACCGCGCAGCTGCTCGTGCTCGGCCGGCGCGGCCGCGGCGGGCTGCTCGGCTCCTCCCTGGGCTCGGTCTCCCACGCGTGCGTCTCCTACGCCCACTGCCCGGTGCTCGTCGTCCGGCACTGAGCCGGCCGGTCACCGTTCGCCGCGGGGCCCGCGGAGGGCGCGCAGGGCGTTGAGGATGGCCAGGAGGTCCACGACCTCCTGGCTGAGGGCGCCGAAGATCGCGGGGATCGCCCCGGTGGCGGCCACGAGCATGAGCACCACGGACAGGGCGATGCCCAGCCAGATGCTCTGCAGGGCCACCTGCATGGTGCGCCGGCCGATCCGCACCGCCGTCGCGGTCCTGGCGAGGTCCTCGGTGAGGATCACCACGTCGGCGGACTCACTGGCGGCGGTCGCGCCCCGGGCGCCCATCGCGACGCCGACGTCGGCGGCGGCGAGCACGGGGGCGTCGTTGACGCCGTCGCCGACCATGAGCACCGGACGGTGCGGGGCGCTGCGGACGGTGTGGACCTTGTCCTCGGGCAGGCACTCGGGCAGCACCCGGGTGATGCCCAGCGCCGCGGCGACGTGCTCCACGGTGGCGCGGGCGTCACCGCTGAGCACGAGGATCTCCCGGACCCCGAGCGCGGTCAGCTCGGCCATCGTGGCCGCCGCGTCCTCGCGCACCTGGTCGCTCATCACCAGGGTGCCGGCGAAGCGGCCGTCCACGGCCACGTAGACGGCCAGCTCGCCCGGCCCGAGCGCCTGCTCGACCACGTCCGGGGCGGAGCGGGCCACGTGGGCGCGCTTGCCGACCACCACCCGGCGTCCCTCCACGGTGGCGGTGACCCCGTGGGTCGCCTCCTCGTGGGCCTCCTCGGCCGGGGCCGGCGCGAGCCCCCGGGCGAGCGCGGCGTCCCGCACCGAGGCGGAGAGCACGTGGGAGGAGTACTGCTCGGCGGACGCCGTCAGGCGCAGCAGCTCCTCCTCCGGGAACGGGGGGCGGGCGTGGACGGCCAGCAGCTCGGGGCGGCCGTAGGTGATCGTCCCGGTCTTGTCGAAGGCCACGGTGCGCACCGCGGCGAGCCGCTCGAGGGTCCCGGCGTTCTTGATGATGACGCCGTTGCGCGCCGCCCGGCTCATCCCGCCCAGGAACGCCACGGGGGCGGCGATCAGCAGCGGGCAGGGGGTGGCCACCACGAGCACCTCCGCGAAGACCACCGGGTCCCCGTGGTACCACCACGCCAGCCCGGCCACGAGGAGGGCGAACGCGGTGAAGGGCACGGCGTAGCGGTCGGCCAGGCGCACCACCGGCGCTCGGGACTCCGCGGCCTCCCGCACCATCGCCACGATCTGGGAGTACTGGCTGTCCGCCGCGGTGGCGGTGGCCCGCAGCACCACGGCCTGCTGCTCGTTGAGGACGCCCGAGAGCACCGGCTCCCCGGCGCGGCGGGTCACGGGCAGGCTCTCCCCGGTGATGGAGGACTCGTCGAAGTCGGCCTCCGCGCCGACCAGGCACCCGTCCACGGGGACGACCTCGGCGGGGCGGACCAGCAGCTCGTCCCCGGGGCGGACCTCCTCGACCGGGACGTCCTCGACGGACCCGTCCGGGTGCCGCCGGTGGGCCAGCACCGGAGCCCGCTCGAGCAGCGCGTTGAGCTCCTTGCGGGCCCGGTTCGCCGCGTAGTCCTCGAGGGCCTGGCCACCGGTGAGCATGAGGACCACCACGAGGGACGCCAGGTACTCGCCGACCGCCACGGTCGAGCTGATCGCCGTGACGGCCAGCAGGTCCACGCCCCAGTGCCCGGCGACGACGTCCGCGACCATGCCCCACGCCACCCGGGCGGCCACGACCAGGGCCCACCCGGAGCCCAGCCACTGCGCCGGCCCCGGCTGCCCGGCGACCAGCAGTCCCACGACCACGGCGCCCACGGCCAGGGTCACGGCCACGAGCGGATAGCGCCGCGGGAACTCGAGCAGCCGTCCCGCGCGGCCGGGCTCGACGTCCAGGTCGGGGCGTGCGCCCACCGAGAGGCTCATGCGTCCATTGTGCCCCCGGGCCCGGCCGCGAGGCGCCGCTCGGTCTCGGCGATCCGCCGCGCGGTGCGCAGGAAGCTGTCCGGGTTCAGGGAGATCGAGTCGATCCCCTCCCGCACCAGGAACTCGGCGAAGTCGGGGTGGTTGCTGGGCCCCTGGCCGCAGATGCCGATGGGGATGCCCGCGGCGTGGGCCTTGCGGATCGCCTCGCTGATCATCCGGGTCACGGCCTCGTCCCGCTCGTCGAACAGCGCCCGCAGGGCCTCCGCGTCCCGGTCCACCCCCAGGACGAGCTGCGTGAGGTCGTTGGAGCCGATGGAGAAGCCGTCGAACCGCGTGGCGAACTGCTCTGCCAGGACCACGTTGGAGGGGATCTCGCACATCATGTACACCTTCAGGCCGTGCCGCCCGCGCTCGAGGCCGTGCTCGGCCATCGTGGCCAGGACCCGGTCCGCCTCGCCCACGGTGCGGCAGAAGGGAACCATGACCACCACGTTGTCGAAGCCGATGCGCTCGCGCACCCGCCGCAGCGCCCGGCACTCGAGGGCGAAGCCCTCCCGGTACCGGGGGTCGTAGTAGCGGGAGGCCCCCCGGAAGCCGAGCATCGGGTTCTCCTCGGGCTCCTCGAAGGCCGCCCCGCCCACGAGGTGGGCGTACTCGTTGGACTTGAAGTCGCTGAGCCGCACGATCACCGGCCGGGGGTGGTACGGGGCGGCGAGCTTGGCGAGGCCCAGCGCCAGCGTCTGCACGAAGTACTCCTGGCCGTCCGGGAAGCCCGCCGTCAGCTCCGCGATCCGCCGGCGGTCCGCCTCGTCCCGGACCCGCTCCGGGTGAACGAGGGCCATGGGGTGGACCTCGACGATGTTGTTGACGACGAACTCCATCCGGGCCAGACCCACCCCGTCGGCCGGCAGCCGCCACCAGCGGAAGGCCGCGGCGGGGCTCGCCACGTTGACCATGATCGCGGTGCGCGACTCCGGCAGCTCCCCGAGGTCGACCTCCTCGACGTCGAACGGGAGGGTGCCCTCGTAGACCGTGCCCCGGTCGCCCGCCGCGCAGGAGACCGTCAGCTCCTGGCCCTCCGGGATGGTCCGCGAGGCGTCCCCGGTGCCGACGACGGCGGGCAGGCCCAGCTCCCGGCTGACGATCGCCGCGTGGCTGGTGGTCCCGCCGTGGTCGGTGACGATCGCGGCGGCGCGCTTCATCACCGGGACCCAGTCCGGGTCCGTCATCTCGGTGACGAGCACCGACCCGTCCCGGAAGGACTCGAT
This sequence comes from Kocuria sp. UCD-OTCP, assembly GCF_000349605.1. Taxonomy (NCBI): domain Bacteria; kingdom Bacillati; phylum Actinomycetota; class Actinomycetes; order Micrococcales; family Micrococcaceae; genus Kocuria; species Kocuria sp. UCD-OTCP. Next base: position 151,549 of record NZ_AOSQ01000002.1, on the reverse strand, counting down.
GTCCGCCGCGGTGCGGACCACGCAGGCCGGGCCGGTGGCCACGGCGTCCCCGACCGCGGCGCCCACCGCGAGCACGCGCCCCTCGCCCCGGAGGTGGTGGATCGTGAAGCGGGTCCCGCTGCGACCGGCCTGGACGGTCTCCGGCCTGGCCTGCAGGAGGAACAGCTCTCCCGTCAGCCCGTCCTTCGCCCACTCCAGGTCCATGGGGCGGCCGTAGTGGTCCTCGACGAGCACGGCCCAGCGGCCGAGCCGCAGGACGTCGTCGTCGCCGAGCACCCACGCCTGCCGCTCCGCGGGGGAGGTCTGCACGAGCCGGGTGGCGGCGGCCCCGGCAGGGGTGTCGTCGTCGTGGACGAGCTTGTGCAGCTTGGCCCCCCGGGTCCGCTCCACGATCGGGGCCTCCGCCACGTCGAGGAGGGGCTTGAACACGAGGTACTTGTCCGGGTCCACGGTGCCCTGCACGACCGTCTCGCCCAGGCCCCACGTCGCGCTGATCACGGCCACGCGCGGGAAGCCGCTCTCGGTGTCGATCGAGAACATCACCCCGGAGCAGCCGAGGTCCGCCCGGACCATCTCCTGCACGCCGACGGACAGGGCGACCGCGAGGTGGTCGAACCCCTTGAGCTCCCGGTAGGTGATGGCCCGGTCCGTGAACAGGGACGCGTAGCACCGCCGGCACGCCTCCAGCAGCTCGTCCTCGCCGACCACGTTGAGGAACGTCTCCTGCTGGCCGGCGAAGCTCGCGTCCGGGAGGTCCTCGGCGGTCGCGCTGCTGCGCACGGCCACGGACAGCCCGGCGCGGCCCGTGCGCGCGGAGAGCTCCCGGTAGAACTGCCGGATCTGCCGTGCCGTCCCCGCGGGGAACTCGCCGCGCAGGAACAGCTCGCGCACGGCGGCGCCGGTCTCCCGCAGCGTGGCACGGCCCGCGCGGTGGTCCTCGAGCCGGTCCCGGAGGGCGGGCCCGATCCCGTTGGCCTCCACGTAGGACCGGTACGCGTCCGCGGTGGTCGCGAAGCCACCCGGCACGCGCACCCCCCGGGAGGCCAGCTCCCGGACCATCTCCCCGAGGGAGGCGTTCTTGCCGCCCACCCGGGGGACGTCCGCGATCCCGAGCTCCTCGAACCAGTGGACCTCGGGGCCGGCCACGTCAGCTCCGCCGGCTCAGCAGGTCCGCGCAGGCCTCGTCGCACCGTTCGCACGCCTCGGCCACGAGGGCGCAGTGCTCGTAGACCTCGGCGTGCCGCCGGCACGCGTCCCGGCACGCCCGGGCCGCGGCCCCGCACGCCTCGAGCAGCGGCACCAGCACGGCCCGGCCGTCCCCGGGCTCCGGGAAGCCGAGGCGGGCCAGCACCTGGGCGGTGGCCGAGCCGATCACCGCGCAGTCCTGCTCGGCGCGCAGGCAGTCGCGGAGGTCCGCGACGGCGTCCTCCTCCACGCAGGCGTCGGCGCCGATCCGGCAGATCTGGGCGGCCTCGAGGCACGCCTCGATGCACCGGACCTCCGCCGCCCGCTCCTCGCGCGCGAGCTCGGGGGCGGCGGGGTGCGCCATCAGGGCGCGGCTGATCGTGCTCACGGGGTGTCCTCCCTCTGGTGGGACGGTACGGGCCGGTTCAGCCCGCGAGGCGGGACCGCGGGGCGGCTCCGCTCCGTGCGCCCCGGCGCGCGGGCTCGGGGGCCCCGGGGCGGCGGCGGGCGTTCGCCCACCCGGCGAGCCGGGTCACGGTGCCGTGGCCGGGGAGCTCGGCGGGGAGGACGAAGTCGACGGCGGGCGTGCCGCGCACCGCGTCCTCGTGCTCCGCGGCCCAGCGCAGTAGGTCCACGGCGACCGGTTCGACGTGGTGGGCGGTGGTGAGGTCCACGACCACGGCGATGTCCGGGGCCAGGGTGCGGGCGCGGCGGACGAGGGGGCACAGGGCCCGGTGGTTGAGCTCGGTGACGCACCCGCTGACGACGAGCCGGATGTGCCGGCCGTCGAGGTCGACCTGGACGAGAACGGACGGTTTGTGGTGCATGGTCTCTCCCCTGCAGCTCGTGGTGCGCGGCCGGCTGCTCGGCCCTCCCGCACTCCACGCTAGGGGAAAGGAGACCTGGGTCACCAAGAAAGGCGGCCCCTCACCGGCACATTTCGTCTACCGACGAGTAGAGGGGTGTCCGGCGCAGCTCAGCCCAGGGGGGAGGGCAGCCGCGTGGTGTCGGGGGCGAGCGGGTCGCTGCCCACCGTCCCCCGCACGCGGGCCAGGAACGACATGAGGTGGTAGACCACGAGCGTGGCCGCCGTGCCGAGGGCGATGCCCGCGAACTGCAGCCCTGAGGCCTCCCACGTGTAGTCGGCGATCCCGATGATCATGGCCACCGCGGCGGTGGTGAGGTTGACCGGGTTCGAGAAGTCCACGCGGTTCTGCACCCAGATCCGCACGCCGAGCATGCCGATCATCCCGTACAGCACCGTGGCGGCCCCGCCCAGGACCCCTGCGGGGACCGTGGCCACCGCGGCGCCGAAGACCGGGAAGACGCTCAGCAGGATCGCCACCACGGCGGCGACCCAGTAGGCCGCCGTCGAGTAGACGCGCGTGGCCGCCATGACGCCGATGTTCTCGGCGTAGGTCGTGGTGCCCGAGCCGCCGCCCGAGCCGGCGATCATGGTGGCGAGCCCGTCGGACATGATCGCCCGCCCCATGTACGGGTCGAGGTCGTCGCCGGTCATGAGCGCCACGGACTTCACGTGCCCGATGTTCTCGGCGACCAGCACGAGGATGACGGGGACGAACAGGCCCATCAGGGGCAGGTGGAACTCGGGGGTCTGGAACGGGGGCAGCCCGAAGAGGCCCTGCTGCTGCCAGGCGGTGTCGATCCGGCTGAAGTCCACCTCGTCGCGCAGCACCGCGGTGACGTACCCGATGGCCACGCCCAGCAGGATCGACAGGCGCCCGGGCAGGCCGCGGAAGAGCACCGAGACGAGGATGATGGAGGACAGCGTCACCAGCGCGGTGACGGGGGCCTCCATGAAGTTGTCCTTCGCGGACGGCGCCAGGTTGAACCCGATGAGCGCCACGATGGTGCCCGTGACCAGCGGCGGCATGAGCTTCTGGAGCCAGGCGGTGCCCGCGAACTGCACCACCAGGCCGATGAGGAACAGCGCCGCGCCGGCCATGAGGACCCCGCCCAGCGCGCCGCCGGGACCGTACTGGTTCATCGAGGCGGTGATGGGGGCGATGAAGGCGAAGGACGAGCCGAGGTAGGAGGGGACCCGGCCGGCGGTGACCACCAGGAACAGGATCGTGCCCACGCCGGAGAAGAACAGCGTGGTGGACGGCGGGAAGCCCGTGATCAGCGGCACCAGGAACGTGGCGCCGAACATGGCGACCACGTGCTGCGCGCCGATGGTGACCGTCCGGGGCCAGGTGAGCCGCTCGCGCGGCCTGACGACCTCCCCGGCAGTGACGGTGCGGCCGTCGCCGTGGAGGCGCCAGCCCAGGCCGAGGCGGGTGGCGATGGTGCGTCCGGGCACGGGGGAACTCATGCGGGTCTCCTCGACGGCGGGGTGGGAGCCCGGATCCGGGCCTCCACCACTGTACTCGGTGCTCCGCCGGGCGGAGCGGGGGGCCGGACCCGGCGCTGTCGGAGGCCGTCCATATGATCAGCACGGTGATGGAAACTATGATGGTGGGCGATCACCCCCCGCACCCGGACAGGAGTCGACACATGCGTCAGCCACAGCCACGAGGGCCGCTCGGCGAGGACCTCCTCGCGGTGCTCCGGGAGGAGCCCGGCACCCCCGGGGCCGAGGCCCGGGCCGGGGCGCTGCCGGCGGCCGCCCGTGCCGCCGTGTCCCGCGCGGACGGCGTGCTCGCCGACGACGACGTCCAGCTCAGCCTGTTCGTCCTGCACGCCCTGCACTACCAGGGCGTCGACGGGGTCGACGACCGCTGGGAGAGCGACCCCGAGCTGCTGCGCGCGCGGGAGATCCTCTCCGGCGCGCTCGAGGCCGAGCTGCGCGCGGAGCTGCCCGCCGACACCGTGCCCGGCACACCCCAGTCGGTCGCCGACGCCCTGTTCGCCATCGCCGCCGACGATGACGGGCCGAGCCTCGCGCGCCACCTCTCCGGCCGGGCGGACGCCGAGCAGGCCCGGGAGTTCCTGCAGCTGAAGTCCGTCTACCAGCTCATGGAGGGCGACCCGCACACCTGGGGCATCCCCCGGCTGAGCGGCCGGGCGAAGGCGGGCCTGATCGAGATCCAGGTCGACGAGTACGGCGGCGGCGACGCCGCGCGCATGCACTCGGCCCTGTTCGCGGCCGGGATGCGCGAGGCCGGCCTCGACGACTCCTACGGCAGCGCCGTGGACCGGGTGCCCGCCGAGTGGCTCGCCGGGGTCAACACCGTCACGATGTTCGGTCTGCACCGCCGGCTGCGCGGCGCGGTGGTGGGGCACCTGGCGATGTACGAGATGACGTCGTCGGTGCCCTCCAAGTTCCTGGCGCGCGGCTTCCACCGCCTGGGACTGCCCGCCGCGGCGGCGTTCTACGACGAGCACGTCGAGGCCGACGCCGCCCACGAGCAGATCGCGGCCCGGGACATGGCCGGCGGCCTCGTGGTCGACGAGCCCGCCGTCGCGGCGGACGTCTTCTTCGGCGCCCGCTGCGTCCTGCACCTGGACGCGCTCGCCGCCGGCCACGCGCTCGCGCGGTGGGAGGCGGGGGAGTCCGCGCTGCGCCCGGCCGCGGCGGAGCCGTCCCGGCGCGGCGCCGCGGAGCTCGTCCGGTGAGCGCGGCGCACCGCCCCGAGGACGCCCGGGCGGTCCCGGGCCCCGCCCCGGCCGCTGAGCCCGTGCCCGAGCCTGCGCCGGTGACCGGGCCTGCGTCGGTGCCCGACCCCGGACCGGGCGCTGCTGCCGGGTCCGGCGCGGCGGCATCGATCACCGTGTGCCCCGACGGCCCGCTGCTGGTGCGCGGGGGCTACGAGCTGCTGGACGGCGACGACCGGCCCATCGACCCCGGGCGCGCCACCGTGGCGCTGTGCCGCTGCGGGGCGTCGTCCATCAAGCCGTTCTGCGACGGCTCGCACAAGCGGGCCCGGTTCCGGGCCCGCTGAGGCTCAGCGGCGCGGTCCCGGCTCGCGCAGCAGCCACTGGGCGAGCTGGTCCAGCGCCATGCCCAGCAGGCCGATGACGAGGATCACCACGAGCATCTCGTCGTAGGCCAGCCGGTCCCGGGCGTTGAGGATCTCGTAGCCCAGGCCGCTGCTGACCCCGAGCATCTCGGCCGGCACGATGACCACCCACGAGATCCCCAGGGCCAGCCGCACCCCGGTCATGACGAACGGCCGGATGCTGGGCAGCACCACGGTGCGCAGCCGCTCGACCGGGGTGGCCCCGAGCGTCTCGGCGACCCGCAGGTGCAGCGGGTCCAGGGCCTTGACGCCGGCGGCCGTGTTCATGGTGATCGGCCAGACCGCGGCGGCGGCCACGAGGAAGACGACGGGGGCGTTGCCCACCCCCAGCAGCGCCACGGCCACGGGCGCCCAGGACAGCGGGGAGACCATGCGCAGGAACTGCACCACCGGGGCGCTGGTCCACCGGAAGCGGCGGTAGGAGCCGATGAGCAGGCCCAGCGGCACGCCCAGGCCCGTGGCCACGGCCAGCCCGCACAACAGGCGCCACAGGCTGGTCAGGCCGTCCTGGACCACCACCCCCCGCTCGGCCAGCGAGGCCACCGCACCGGGCATGCGCTCGGGCTGGAAGGAGGCGATCATGGTGTTCGCCCCGGCCGCGGCGTGCGTGAACGCCCACCACACGGCGATCGTGACCAGCACCCCGAAGGCCCCCCAGGCCGGGCCGGTCCAGCGGGACCCGGTGCGCCGGGGCGTCCGCGCCGGGGTTTTCGAACCACTTTTCCGAGGTGTCCNCCGAGCAGACCGCCCTTCCAGTTGCGGTGCACCGCGGCGGCGTAGGTGCCGCCGAGGGCGAGGGCGATCATGATGGCGTCGTTGTGCACAAAAACGATTCGAAAAGGGTGTCCTGCGGGGTGTCGTGCGGGGTGTCGTGCGGGGCGGGGTGCGGCGCGCTCATGCGCTGATCTCCTCGGTCCGGGTGGTGCCGGTCATGCCGAAGGCGGCGAGGCCGCCGGCCTTCTCGATGCTGCGGGTCACGAGCGTGTCGTCGACGAGCTCGCGGTGCACGAGCGCCGGGTCCAGTCCGTCGAGGAACCCCGCCGGGGCGTCGACGACGGTGTCCTGCATGGCGCGGACCAGCTCCTCGGTGAAGCTCGCGTACGGGTAGGGGCGGAAGTCCAGGCGCTCGCCGTGCCAGTCCGGGTGGTGCAGGGCGTCCCCGTGCGCGGCGGCGGAGTAGGTCAGGGCCTGCTCGATCACGGGCCGGGGCTGGGGGAGGTAGCCGGCGGCCAGCAGCGCCGCGGTCTCGGGGCGGTTCTGCCGGGCCCAGGACTGGGCCCGGACGAGGGCGTCCATGAACCCCGCGGCGTGCGCGGGGCGGTTGCGGAGGAGCTCGCCGCGCATCATGGTCACGCAGCACGCGTGGTCGCGCCACACGTCGCCGAGGAACCGGTGGATGTGCCCCACCTGCCGCGCCTCGGCGGCGGCGTTGAACGGGTCGGCCACCACGTACCCGCCGATCACGCCGTTGTTCAGCGCGGGGAGCATGTCCGAGGGCGCCATGGGCAGCAGGGCCACCGTGCGCCGCGCCCGGGACGGGCTCTCGCGCATCACCGGGGTCAGGCCCGCGGCCCGCAGCAGCTTCTGGACCACCACGTTGTGCACGGACCACCACGCCGGGATCGCCACGGACTCCCCGGCCAGGTCGGCGATCTCCGCCACGTCCGGGCGGACCGTGAGGGCGGAGCCGTTGGTGTGGTTCCACGCGGTGATCCGCACGTCGGCCCGCAGCCCGTAGCGCATGTACAGGGCCATGGGCATCAGCAGGTGTATCGCGTCCACCTTGCCCGCCACGAACGCCTCGGACAGCGAGGACCAGCTGCGGAAGAGCACGGGGTCGGCCACGGGGACGGCGGCGTCCTCGTAGTACCCGTTGGCGTGGGCGACCAGCAGGGGGGAGGCGTCCGTGATCGGGAGGTACCCGATCCGCACCGGGCGCTCCGGGTCGGCCGCGCCGCGCGCCTCCTGCTGGCTGTCCGCGTAGAGGGAGCCCGCGCCCCAGCCGAGCCCGGTGAGGGCCGCGGCCCCCGCCCCGGCCCGCAGCAGGACCCGCCGGCTCGGCCCGCCGGCGCTCATATGACCCAGTTCCCGGAGCCGTCGTCGGCCCCGCGGTAGTGGGCGAGGATCTGCTCGGCCGTCGTGCCGTCCTGCGCCGGGACCCACTGCCGGCGGAAGCCGCGCGGACCGGCGAAGAAGCCGATCCGGTCGCCGAGGGTGATGGCCTCGTCGACGTCGTGGGTCACGAGGAAGACCGTCAGGTCCAGCTCGGTCGCGAGCCCGCGCAGCCACAGCTGGAGGTCCTTGCGGGTCGCCGGGTCCAGGGCGCTGAACGGCTCGTCGAGCAGCAGCACGTCGGGGCGCACCGCGAGCGCGCGGCCCACCGACACCCGCTGGGCCTGCCCGCCGGAGAGCTCCTGGACGGGGGTGTGCGCGAGCGGGACCAGGCCGAGGATCTCGAGCAGGTCGTCCACGCGGGTGTCCTCGAAGCGGTCCCGGTTGCGCCGGTACCGCCCGCCGAGGGCGATGTTCTGGCGCACCGACAGCCAGGGGAACAGCCCGGGGTCCTGGAAGACGACGGCGAAGCGCTCGTCGGCGCAGCCGAACTCGATGCTGCCCCCGTCCAGGGGCTCGAGCCCCGCGATCGCCCGCAGCAGCGTGGACTTCCCGGACCCGCTGGGGCCCAGCACCGCGAACGTCTCGCCGCTGCGCAGGGTCAGGTCCACCCCGTCGAGGGCGGGCGCGGAGGCCCCCGGGTAGCTCTTGCGCAACCCGCGGACGGTGAGCGCCGGCGCGGCCCGGCTCAGGCCAGGTTCTGCAGCACCCACCGCAGGTGACCTTCCGTGGGGGACTGCACGGGCAGGAACGCGGCCTCGCGGGCCCGGCGGGCGGTGGGGGAGGACATGGCGTAGCCGCGCCCGCCCACGACCTTCCCCTCGATCCGGGTCGCCCGGCCCGTGAGCAGCGCGGCGTCCAGCCTGAGGGAGAACAGCTCCCGGGGGGCGGTCTCCCGGGGCGCCTCCGCCAGGCGCAGGAGGTCGGCGCGCAGGCGGCGGTACTCGGCGGTCGCCTCCTCGAGCTCCTCCCGGAACACCTCGGCGACGCCCTGCAGGGCCTCGTGCGCGGCGGTCAGCGCGGCGGCCGAGAGGCCGAGGCAGAAGGCGGTCTGCAACAGCAGGAACGGGCCGCGGACGGCGGCGAGGAAGGACGGGACGTCCTCGCTCAGCAGGTCCTCGGCGGGGTCGACGGCCACGCCCTCGAGGACGAGAACGCCCGAGGCCGTCGCGTTGAGCGCCATCAGGTTCTCGAGCAGGCGCACCGTCACCCCCGGTGCCGAGACCCGGGTCCGGACCACCACGCGGGTGCCGTCCTCCCGGACGGCGGGCAGGACCACGACGCCCTCGGGGTACAGGTTGGAGGCCCACGGCACGGTGCCGTCGAGGACCGGTCCCGCCGCGCCGGCGGTCAGCGTCACGGGGATCTCGCCGATGCCGGCGGCGTCCTTGAAGGCCGGCGCCATCGCCGAGCAGCCGGGCGCGGCCCCGGAGCGCACGTCCGCGGGGATCTCCGTCCCGGTGGCGGCGAGGTACTCGACGGTCGCCCGGTGGGCCCACAGGGAGAACGCCGTGGCGGTGCACTCGGTGGCGAGGTCGAACACGACGGCCGCCTGCGGGGCCAGCGACCCGGTCAGGCCGAGGTCCAGGAGCCCCCGGGCGCCCAGCTCGCGCAGGGTCCCCAGCGGGGAGGCGGCGGCCGTGTCGACGTCGCGGGCCCGCGCCGCGGCGGTGCGGCGGACGAACTCGTGCTCGGGGTAGTCGACGAGCGGCGCGAGCAGGGGCCGGCTCTCGGGGTCCGGCCCGCCGGCCGTGGACGGGGAGCGCGTGGACTGGGTCATGGTCTTCCGTTCTGCCGGGGAGTGCGGGGCGGGGCTCGTCCGCTCGGCGGGCGGGCCCGGGCGTCGAAGCACGACGGCGGCCCCCGGCTCGCGGGGACCGCCGTGTCGTCGTGTGCTGCGGCCCGTCAGACGTTGAGCTTGAACAGCCGGTCGAACGGGGTGCCCACGGCCTGGCGGGCCCGCTCCACGGCCGCCTCGTCGGGGGCGTTGTAGAAGCACAGGCACTTGGCGGTGTCCTCGCGCACGTAGGTGCGCAGGAAGGAGACCTCGGGGACCTCGGCGTACTTCGGGGAGTTGGCCTTCTTGCGCGCCAGGTACTGCTCCATGGTGATCTCGGCGGGGATGTCCCACTCCACCAGGTACTGCGCGTCGCCCTTGAGCTTCTTGATGTCGTCGAGCTCGGCGCCCACGAGGCGGACGGCGTCGGGGCCGGTGACCTCCGCGGCGGCGTCCCCGGCGGCGGTGCGCACGGTCTGGGCGAGGCCCTCGGCGCTGTCGGCCTCCACGATCACGAACACCCGTCCGTGGTCTGCCGTGACCTGGGACTCGATGAACTCGGCGCCCGCCGCGGAGACGGCCTCGGAGACCGTGGCGATGAGCTGGGTCACGGCGTCCTTGGACGCGGAGGCGGGAACGATCTCGAGCAGGTGGAGCGACATGGGGGTTCCTTCCGTCGGGTCGGGGCGGCGGCGTCGCCGCTCGGGCACTCCTGCCAGGCTAGGCTCCTGCCCCCGGAAGGTCCCGGGATCCGTCACAGTTCGCAACACGGAGCGTCCGGGCGGGTTCTCCTCGTGCCGGGAGCCCGCAGGGTGCAGAATGCGCCCCGGTCCGCCCGGCCGGGGTCGGCGCCGGGCGCCGCCGCCTGTGGGTCGCTAGCCTGGGGGAGTGCGCGCGGAAGAAGTGAACCGGTCCGTCCAGGACTGCCTGAAGACGGTCTGGCTGGCCCAGGAGTGGTCCTCGGACGCCGTGACCACCACCGGGCTGGCCCAGCGGTTGGGCCTGTCCCCGTCCACCGTGTCGGAGGCCGTCAAGAAGCTCACCGCGCAGGGGCTGCTGAGCCGGCCCGCCCACGGCGGGATCGTCCTCACCGACCGCGGCCGGGACGTCGCCGTCCAGATGGTGCGGCGCCACCGGATCCTCGAGGCGTTCCTCACCGGCCACCTGGGCTACTCCTGGGACGAGGTGCACGAGGAGGCCGAGGTCCTCGAGCACGCGGTGAGCGAGAAGTTCGTCGCCCGGCTGGACGCCCTTCTGGGCCATCCGGAGCGGGACCCGCACGGCGACCCGATCCCGCGGCGGGACGGCACCGTGCCGTCCGCCCCGGCCGTGCTCCTCGCCGACGTCGCCCCGGGCAGTCCCGTGGTGGTGGCCCGGGTCTCGGACGCGGATCCGGCGGTGCTGCGCCGGCTCGGAACCGCCGGCATCCGGCCGGGCACCGAGCTCGTGCTCGGCGAGCACCGGTCCGGCGCGGTGCCCGTGGTGCTGGACGGGGACGTCGTCGAGGTGGACGTCCTCGCCGCGGAGGCGGTCTGGGTCCGGTCCCGGGACCGGCCCGGACCGCCTCCGGGGCCCGTCAGGAGATGACGCCGTCCACCAGCGCCTTGGCCTCCCGCTGGACCTGCTGCAGGTGCTCCTCGCCGAGGAACGACTCCGCGTAGATCTTGTAGACGTCCTCCGTGCCGGACGGCCGGGCCGCGAACCACGCGCTCTTCGTGGTGACCTTCAGCCCGCCGATCGCCGCGCCGTTGCCGGGGGCGTTCGTCAGCTTCGCCGTGATCTGCTCGCCGGCCAGGGTGTCCGCCTCGACCTGGGCCGGGGAGAGCTTCTTCAGGGCGGCCTTCTGGTCCCGGCTCGCCGGGGCGTCGATGCGCTGGTAGACGGGGGCGCCGAACTCCTCGGTGAGCTCCGTGTAGCGCTGGGACGGGGTCTTGCCGGTGCGGGCCGTGATCTCCGAGGCCAGCAGGGCAAGGATGATCCCGTCCTTGTCGGTGGACCACACGGAGCCGTCCCGGCGCAGGAAGGACGCGCCCGCGGACTCCTCGCCGCCGAAGCCGATCGAGCCGTCCATCAGGCCGGGCACGAACCACTTGAAGCCCACCGGCACCTCCACGAGCTCGCGGCCCAGCGAGGCCGCCACCCGGTCGATGATCGAGGAGGACACCAGGGTCTTGCCGACCCCGGCGTCCGGGGACCAGCCGGTGCGCTCGCGGAAGAGGTAGTCGATCGCCACCGCCAGGTAGTGGTTGGGGTTCATCAGCCCCGCGTCCGGGGTCACGATGCCGTGGCGGTCGGTGTCGGCGTCGTTGCCGGTGGCGATGTCGTACTTGTCCCGGTTGCCGATGAGGGAGGCCATGGCGTTCGGGGAGGAGCAGTCCATCCGGATCTTCTCGTCCCAGTCGAGGGTCATGAACGCCCACTGCGGGTCCACCTGCGGGTTCACCACGGTCATGTTCAGCCCGAAGCGCTGGGCGATCTCGCCCCAGTAGGCCACGGAGGCCGAGCCCATGGGGTCCGCGCCGATGTGCAGGCCGGAGTCCCGGACCACGTCGAGGTCGACGACCTCCGGCAGCGTCCGCACGTACTCCTCGAGGAAGTCGTAGCCGCCCGTGGTCTCCGCCGCCCGCGCCCGCTCCAGGGAGACCCGGCGGACCCCGGACATGCCGTTCTCGAGGAACTGGTTGGCCCGCTGGGCGATCCACTCGGTGGCGTCGGAGTCCGCGGGGCCGCCGTTGGGCGGGTTGTACTTGAAGCCGCCGTCACCGGGCGGGTTGTGCGAGGGGGTGATGACGATGCCGTCGGCCACCGCCTCCGCCCGGCCCGCGTTGTGGGTCAGGATCGCGTGGGACAGCGCCGGGGTGGGCACGTAGCCGTCCCGGGAGTCCAGCAGGACGGTGACCTCGTTGGCGGCCAGCACCTCGAGCGCGGTGTCCTGCGCGGGCCCGGACAGGGCGTGGGTGTCCTTGCCCATGAACAGCGGGCCCGTGATCCGCTGGCCGGCGCGGTACTCCACGATGGCCTGCGTGATCGCCGCGATGTGCTGCTCGTTGAACGAGGCCTTGAGGGACGAGCCGCGGTGCCCGGACGTGCCGAACGCCACGCGCTGGTCCGGGTCCGAGGGGTCGGGCACGACGTCGGTGTAGGCGTCGAGGAGCTTGCCGAGGTCGACGAGGTCACTGGGTTGGGCGACGGTGCCCGCACGATTGGTCATGGCGCCCAACCTACCGCCGGGCGGCGGGCCTGCGGAGGCTGGCACGCGATCGGGTCGCCAGGTTTCGTGCTCCGTGCCGCGCGGGAGGCCCGCGCGGGGGTGGAGGAATCGCGGCCGGTGGGACAGGATGAGGGCACCAGACAGGGCAGGACCGAACGAGGAGGCAGGGACACCATGAGCGACGCACCCGGCGGGACGACCGAGGGCTCGGGCAAGGGCCCGGAGGGCACCGTCCCGGACAACGAGCAGGGCGTCGGGCTGACCACCGACGAGAACGCGACCGGCTTCGAGCCGGAGGAGGATCCCCAGGCGGCCACCGATCCGGACGACCCCGACTCGGAGGAGGAGGCCCTGGGCCACTCCTAGGCGGTGGCGCGGGGGCCGGGGCGGCCCTGGTCCTCGAGCTGGGCGACGACGGCGAGCAGCTGCGCCTCCGCGCTCGGGCGGCCGATGAGCTGGACGCCCATGGGCACGACCGGCCCGTCGTCGTCGCCCGCCGCGCGGGTCCACAGCGTCGGGACGGTCACGGCGGGCAGGCCCACGACGTTCACGACCGAGGTCCACGGCGTGTACCCGCACTGGCGCCGGTAGTCCTGGTCCGCGCCCGCGGGGTCCGCGAGGTCGTAGCCCTCCCAGTACCAGCCCAGCGGCCGCGGTGTCATGGCGAGCGCGGGCGTCAGGACCACGTCCCAGGCGCCGTAGGCCCGGACCACGTCCTGCTCGATCCGGCGCAGGACGCCCACGGCCTGCGCCAGCTCGACCGCCGACCGGCGCAGGGCGCGGGCGCGGAAGGCCCCCGCGAGGCCGGTGAGCCTCCCCGCCTGCTCGTCGTCCAGCGGGGCGGTGCCCATCGAGGTGGTCCACACGTCGAAGAAGGCCCCCGGGTACTCGGGGTCGTAGGACAGCTCGGCCTCCTCGACCTCGTGCCCGGCGGCCCGCAGCAGGGCGACGCCCGCATCGAGGGCGGCGCGGGCCTCCGGGGAGACCTCGATGTCCTGGACGGCGTCGAACGGGGAGGCGGTGCTCACCCCGATCCGCAGCGGCCGGTCCCCCCACGGGAGGTCGCCCCGCCGAGCCGCGCGCACACCGTCCAGGAAGGACCCCTGCGGGGCGGCACGGACTGCCCGGCGCACCACGTTGCCGTGCGCCGGGCCGGGCGCGGGGGCGCACAGGACGTCGAGCAGCAGCGCCGCGTCGTCGGCCGTGCGGGCGAGAGGCCCGTTCACCACGAGCTGGGCGGCGTCCGACTGCGCGTCCGCGGTGGGCACCCGGCCGCGGTTGGGCTTGAGCCCGACCAGCCCGCACACCGCCGCCGGGATGCGCACCGACCCTCCGCCGTCGGAGCCCGGCGCCACCGGGAGCAGACCCGCCGCCACGGCCGCCGCCTGGCCGCCCGAGGAGCCGCCGGCCCCCGTGGACGTGTCGTGCGGGTTCCGGGCGGGCGGGGCCACGAGGTTCTCGGAGTAGCAGTTGAGGCCGAACTCGGGCACCTGGGTCTTGCCCAGGCACACCGCCCCGGACGCGCCGAGCAGGGCCGCGAGGTCGTCGTCGTCCTCCGCCACGGGCGCGCCGCCGCGCCGCCCGGTCACGGCGGCGGAACCGTAGGTGGTGGGCATCCCGGCGACGTCGTGCAGGTCCTTCACCGCGAGCGGCACGCCGTGCAGCGCTCCGCGGGCGGCCCCGGCGGGCAGGGCGTCGAGCGCGCGCGCCCGGTCGAGGGCGAGGTCCGCAGCGACGTGGACGAACGCCCCCAGCGCCGGATTGCGCGCCTCGATCCGGGCCAGGAAGTGCTCGGCGGTCTCCACCGCGCCCAGCTCGCCGCGCGCGAGCGCGTCCCGCAGCTGCACGGCGCTGAGGTCCCCGATCGAGGTCACGGCAGGCTCCTGTCCGACGGTCGCGCGGTCCCCGTCCGGGGCTCCGCAGGGCGCTGAGCCCAGGCTAGTAGGCTGGCGGCTGTCCGGACGTGCCCGCGCGCCCCGGTTCCCGATCTTCTCCGACCCGCAGGAGTCCCCCGTGCCCACCGCCTGTGCGCCCCGTCCCGCGGCGATCCGCGCGGCGACGGCGTCCGTCCTGCTCCTGGCCCTCGCCGGCTGCTCGTCCTCCGCCGAGGGGGACGGCGCGGCCGGCAGCGGTCCGGACTCGACGGCGTCCGCCGCCGCGAGCGCCCCCACGGCCTCCGGCGGAGCCTCGCCGGCCACCGTCCAGGAGACGTGCGCCCGCGTGCTCGAGACCGTGCGCACCGCGCCGCAGCAGCTGCGGGACGATCCCGCCGGGCTGTTCACCGAGGTCGACGAGCTCGCGGCCACCGCCCCGGACGAGCTGTCCGGGCAGCTCACCTCGGTCCGTGAGGCCGTCGCCGGCTTCCGGCAGGGCGAGCGCTCCTTCATCAGCGTGGTCCAGGAGGTCAGAGGCCTGCAGGAGCGCTGCTCCGGCTGACCTCCCACCGTGCGCGAGGGGTCGCGTTCGGCACTCCCGGGGGCGCGAGGGGTCGCGTTCGGTGGGAAACAGCGCCGCGGAGGGTCCGGCAGCGACCCGTCGGTGATGGCGACGTGCAGAACCCGCCCCCTCGCCCTGGAGGGGCCGCAGAATGCCGGGCGGCGCAATCGCACTCCACCGGGGCACGATGACGGTCCGGGAGAGCAGGACTGCGCCACTCCGTGTGCTCGCGCCCTCCTCCGCCCGTCCCCGGCGGTCATGCTCCCGGCATGAGACACCCCGCACCCCTGCCGCCCGAGCTCCGTGGCATCGGCTTCTCACGTCGGGAGGCCCTCGCCCTGGGCGTCGCGGAGCACCGGCTCCGGGACGCCGACCTCACCAGTCCCGTCGGCAGGGGAGTGCGGGTCCCCGCCGGCTGTCCCGCTCCGCTGCTGGAAGCGGCACGGGCACTGACCCGCCGGTATCCGGGGACGGTGATCAGCCACCGCTCCGCGGCGCTGCTCCACCGGATGCGGGTTCCTGACCCCTGGCAGCGGTCCTCGCAGCTGTGGCTCACGCGCGCCGACGACTCGAGGGCCCTGAGGCGGCCCGGCGTCGTCTGCCGGAGGGGACGCCTCGGTCCGCACGAGGTGGTCCGCGTCCACGGGGTGGCCGTCACGTCACCGGTGCGCACGTTCCTTGACGTCTGCGCCGAGCTCACGGTGACGGAGGCAGTGGTGCTCGCCGACGGACTGGTCGACGCCCACCGCCACGGGATCCGCCGGGCCGTGGCCGCGGTGTGCCGGCCGGACGAGCTCGAGACCGGGGTGCGGGCGCACGCCGGGCGGCGTGGCATCCGCACGGCCCGCGCCGCGGTCGAGCGAATGCGGGTGGGGTCGGACTCGCCCGGCGAGACACGGCTGCGGCTGCTGCTCGAGGACCACGGGATCCGGGGCCTGGTGCTCGACCATCCCCTGCTGGGGCCCGACGGGACGCTGCTGGCGCAGCCCGACCTCGCCCTGGAGAGCCACCGGCTCAGCCTGCAGTACGAGGGTGCCCACCACGACCGGGCGGAGCAGCGAGTGCTGGACATCAGGCGGTTGCGGGCCACGGAGTCGGCGGGGTGGCGGGAGCTCCGGATCTGCGCTCACGACCTGCACCGGCACACGACGACGACGCGGGGCCGGGTGCCGGTGGCGGTCGCTCTGGTGTGGGAGGCCATGGGGATCGCGCACCGCCGGTGACGGGGCCGAGCCGGGGTGCGCGGGGCGAGGGGTCGCGACCGGCCGCCCGCCGCGCCGAGGGGGCTCGTCCGGACGGAATGTGACTGACTGACCGTGCGAACGAGACCCCTCGGCGTGAGGGGGATGCTGGACGAGACTCCTCGAGCTGGCCTAGGCCGCCGCGTTGCGGACGGCCTGGGCGAGCACCTGCAGGCCGTCGCGCAGCAGCTCCTCGCCGATGACGAGCGGGGGCAGCAGGCGCACGATGTTGCCGAAGGTCCCGCAGGTCAGGATGATGACGCCCTGCGCGAGGCACTCCGCGGCGATCGCCTTGGCGGCGTCGGCGTCGGGCTCCGTGCCGCCGGGCCGGACGAACTCCAGGGCCATCATCGCCCCGCGGCCGCGGATCTCGCCCACGGTGCCGGTCTCCTCGGCCACCGGGGCCAGCACCTCCCGGATGATCTCCTCGATCCGGCGGGCGCGGGCCACGAGGTCCCACTCCTCGATGGTCTGCAGCGCGCCGAGGGCGGCGGCGCAGGCCACGGGGTTGCCGCCGTAGGTGCCGCCGAGGCCGCCCGCGTGGACGGAGTCCATGATCTCGGCGCGGCCGACCACGCCGGACAGCGGCATGCCGCCGGCCACACCCTTGGCCACGGTGATCAGGTCGGGGACGACGCCCTCGTGGTCCACGGCGAACCACTCGCCGGTGCGCGCGATGCCGGACTGCACCTCGTCGACGACGAACACGGCGCCGTTGTCGGTGCACCACTCGGACAGCGCGGGCAGGAAGCCGTCGGCCGGCACGATGAACCCGCCCTCGCCCTGGATGGGCTCGATCACGACGGCGGCCACGTTCTCGGCGCCGACCTGCTTCTCCACCTGGAGCAGCGCGCGGCGGGCGGCCTCGGCGCCGGTCATGCCCTCCGGGTCCCGGAACGGGTAGGACACGGGCACGCGGTAGACCTCGCCGGCGAACGGGCCGAAGCCCTGCTTGTAGGGCATCACCTTGGCGGTCATCGCGAGGGTCATGTTCGTGCGCCCGTGGTAGGCATGGTCGAAGACGACCACGGCCTGGCGGCCGGTGTGCACGCGGGAGATCTTCACGGCGTTCTCGACGGCCTCGGAGCCCGAGTTGAACAGCGCCGCCTTCTTCTGGTGGTCGCCGGGGGAGAGCTCGGCGAGCTTCTTCGCGACGGCCACGTAGCCCTCGTACGGGGTGACCATGAAGCAGGTGTGGGTGAAGTGCGCCACGGCCTCCTGCACCTTGGCGACCACGGCGGGGGCGGAGGCGCCCACGCTGGTCACGGCGATGCCGGACCCGAGGTCGACGAGCTGGTTGCCGTCGACGTCGAGCACGATCCCGCCGTCCACGTCCGCGGCGTAGGCGGGCACGGAGGAGGCGACTCCGGAGGCGACGGCCGCGGCGCGCCGCTCGGACAGCTCGCGGGACTTGGGGCCCGGGAGGGCGCCGTCGAGGCGACGGACCTGCTCGAGCCGGTACTGGATCTCGGTCACGACGAGATCTCCTTTCGATGGGGACGGGACGGTGGGGACGGGACGGAACGGTCGGGGGCGCCGGGCGGGAGTGCCCCGGCACGGGACGGCGGCCGCCGCAGCTGCCTGCGACGACCGCCGTCCCGGTGCGGGAACGCGGGGCAGGACCTCAGGCGGGGGTGCCGGTGCCGGGGTTCGGGACGTTGGCCCAGGGGTTCTCCACGCCGATGTACTGGGTGGTGGTGTACTCGTGGAGGCCCTCGGCCCCGCCCTCGCGGCCCAGGCCGGACTGCTTGACGCCGCCGAACGGGGCGGCCGCGTTGGAGATCACCCCGACGTTGAGGCCCATCAGGCCGAACTCGATGCGGTCGCCGATGCGCAGGCCGCGGGAGATGTTCTCGGTGAACACGTAGGAGGCCAGGCCGTACTCGGTGGAGTTGGCCAGGGCCACGGCCTCGTCCTCGTCCTTGAAGGTGACGACCGGGGCCACGGGGCCGAAGATCTCCTCGGTCACCGCGCGGGCGTCGACGGGGACGTCGCGCAGCAGGGTGGGCTGGAAGAAGTAGCCGGGCCCGTCCACGCGCGCCCCGCCGACGACGACCTTCGCCCCGCGCTCCACGGCGTCGGTCACGAACTCCTCGACGGAGTCCCGGGCCTTGGCCTCGACCATCGGGCCCACGCTCACGCCGTCGTCCACGCCGTTGCCCACGGTGAGCGCGGCCATCTTCGCGGCCATCTTCTCGACGAACTCGTCCACGACCGACTCGTGCACCAGCAGCCGGTTGGCGGCCGTGCAGGCCTCGCCCATGTTGCGCATCTTCGCGGCCATGGCGCCGGCCACGGCCTTGTCGATGTCGGCGTCCTCGAAGACGATCAGCGGCCCGTTGCCGCCGAGCTCCATGGAGGTGCGCAGCACGTTGTCCGTGGCCAGCTTCATCAGCTGCTTGCCCACCGGGGTGGAGCCGGTGAAGGAGACCTTGCGCAGGCGCGGGTCGGCCATGATCGGCTCGGAGACCGCCGCGGCGGACTTGGAGGAGACGACGTTGAGCACCCCGGCCGGCAGGCCCGCGTCCAGCATGAGCTGGGCGAAGTACTGGGAGGTGAGCGGGGTCAGCCGAGCGGGCTTGAGCACCATGGTGCAGCCGGCGGCCACGGCCGGGGCGACCTTGCGGGTGGCCATCGCCAGCGGGAAGTTCCACGGGGTGATCAGCAGGCACGGGCCCACGGGCTTGTGCGTGACCAGCATGCGCAGGTTGCCCTCGGGGGTGTCGAGGTAGCGGCCGTAGTCGCGCACGGCCTCCTCGGCGAACCAGCGCAGGAACTCCCCGCCGTACTTGACCTCCCCGGCGGCCTCGGCCAGCGGCTTGCCCATCTCCAGGGTCATCAGCAGCGCGAGGTCCTCGGCGCGCTCCTGCACGAGGTCGAACGCGCGCCGCAGGATCTCCGAGCGCTCCCGGGCGGGGGTGCGGGCCCAGGACTCCTGGGCGTCGGCGGCGGCGTCCATCGCGGCCTGGGAGTCCTCGCGGGTGGCCGAGGCCATGGTCGCGATGACCTCGCCGGTGGCCGGGTTCTCCACCTCGAAGGTCCCCCCGTCCGAGGCGTCGCGCCACTGACCGTTGATCAGCAGTCCCGTGGGGGTCTTGGCGAGGACCGCCTCGATGCGGTCCTTCATGCCGGTGGCCGCGGGGGCCTTGTCCGTGGTGCTCATGTATCAGCCTCTCTTCTCGACGCGCGCCGGGCCACCGGGCACCGGTGGCGCTGCGCTGCGTCAGGGGGTTCGTCGGACGGGCGGGCGACAG
This sequence comes from Kocuria sp. UCD-OTCP, assembly GCF_000349605.1. Classification (NCBI taxonomy): domain Bacteria; kingdom Bacillati; phylum Actinomycetota; class Actinomycetes; order Micrococcales; family Micrococcaceae; genus Kocuria; species Kocuria sp. UCD-OTCP. The sequence goes on along the minus strand of NZ_AOSQ01000002.1, from coordinate 132,350 downwards.
CACTGGGCCCGCCCGTCCATCGTAGGACTCCGGACGGGCTCCCCCGCGGGGACGTCGTCACCGGGTGACGCCGAGCCGGGGCGGAGCCGGCGCCGAGGGGCCGCCACGGTCCCCCGACTGCTCCAGGCTAGCGCCGGGGCGACCCAGCAGGATGCTGAATCTTCGTGACGTCGTCGTGCACAGTGCACAGAGGCACGACGGCGGGCTACGGCGTCGACCGGTCGGGCCGGTCGGACAGCCGCAGGGCGATCCACAGCTCCGCGCGCAGCTGCGGGTCGTCCACGGACCGGCCGAGCGCCTCCTCGATTTCCTGCAGCCGCTGCTGCAGGGTGTTGCGGTGGATCCCCAGGGCCTCGGCCGTCCCGCTCCGGTTGCCGTTGTGGGCGAGGAACGTGCGCAGCAGGGACAGCCGCCCGGCCCCGTCGAGGGGGCCCAGCAGCTGCCGCGCCCAGGCCCGGGCGGTCTCGGGCGGGAGGAGCCCGGCGACGCCGCCCGCCACGAGGTCGTCCCACGTGCCGACGCGCTGGCGGTCCGTGGTGCGCTCCAGCGCCTCGCGGGCCTCCCGGTCGCTCGCGTCCGTCTCGTGCACGGCCGCCGGGCCGCCGATGCCGGCCCGCAGCCCGGAGGCCTCGGCGGCGGCACGCACCTCGGCGAGCCGCTCCGGGAGGTCCTCCAGCAGCACCGCGACGGTCTGCTCGCCGCCGGGCTCCGTGGCCGGCGCCCCGACGAGCACCGGTCTCGCGCCGTGGGCGGCCTGCGCCTCGAGGCGCCGCACGCCGTCCCGCAGCTCCTCGGCGCCGCCGCGCAGGCGGGCCACCCGCACCCGGGGCGCCGTCGACCACGTCGTGTCGTCCGCCACCCCCAGCAGGGCGTCCGCCGAGCGCACCTCGCCGTTGAGCAGGAGGGCGAGGGCCCCCGCGCGGACCCGGCGGCGGAACAGCGCCTGCTCCGCCGCGCGCTCCGCGTGCAGCGAGAGCAGGGCCACGGCGGTGGCGATGACGCCGGTCCGGACGGGGTCGACCGGGCCGGGCAGGACCACCACGAGGTAGCTCTGGGGGGCGCCGTCCACCCCGAGGGGGTGGACGACCACCGCGCCGGCCGGGCCGGACTCGCTCAGGGACCCGCGCAGCCCGGCCGGCCGCAGCCGGTCGAGGAGCTCGGGGAGCGTCCGGCCCGCGGGCAGCTCGGGCAGCCCGGGGCCGGAGCGCTCCACGATCCGGGCGTCCGCCGCGCAGACGCCGGCCCACCCGCCGCCGAGCACCGACACCAGCGTGCGCACCACCCGGGCCGGGCCGTTCCGCCCCACCGCGGCCCGGGTCAGGCGCCGCTGCTCGGAGAGCATCGCCTCGAGGGCAGTGCGCGCCTCCGCCGCGCGCATCTCGGCCGCGGCGCGGATGATGCCCAGGAAGGGCGTGCGCTCGGGGACCCGGAACAGGGTCAGCCCGGCGTCCCGGCACGCCGCGGCGAGTGCGTCGGGCACGCGGAGGTAGGACAGCTGTCCGCCCACGCCCAGGCCCAGCGCCACCACGCCCCGGTCCGTGAGCCGGCGGACGTACTCCGTCCAGGAGTGCGCCCGGGCGGAGGTGTGGAGGCCCGTCAGCAGGAGGACCTCTCCGCCCTCGAGGTACGGGGTGGGGTCGGCGAGCTCGCTGGTCACCACCCAGCTCACCGGCAGGTCGGTGGCCGCCTCGACGACGGGCTCCAGCCCGAGCCCGGGCAGGCCGAGCACCTGGGCGACCGTGACCATGGGCAGTCCTCCTCTTCCGCAGTCCTCGCTGTCCTTCCCGGCGCGCCGGGGACCGCCCGGCGGCCGTCTCAGCTCCGCTGCCTGCGGCGCTCGACCTCGGCGACGAGCCGGTGCTCGGCGTCGGCGCCCGGCCGGATCCCGGTGGGGATGCGCAGCAGGAACACGAGCCCGAGCAGCCACCACAGCCCGAAGATGGTCCAGGCGGGCGCGCTGAGGAAGGCGGGCATCCCGGGCAGGTACAGGCTGATCAGGGCGAGGCACAGCACGACCGAGAGCACGCCGATCGCCGTTCCGCCGTGGCCGTGGCCGCCGATCCGGAAGGGGCGTTCCATGCCGGGCTCGCTCCGGCGCAGGATCACGAAGACCACGGAGACCAGGGCGTAGGCGATCACGATGGACGGGGAGCCGGAGTCCACGAGCCAGCCCAGCATCTCGGCGCCGAAGAACGGGGCCACGAAGGAGAGGGCGCCCACGAAGAGCAGGGCGTTGGCCGGGGTGCCGTACTTCGGGTGGAGGCGGCCGAACCACTGCGGCACCATCCGGGAGTTGCCGAGCGCCCAGAGCAGGCGGGACGCCCCCATGAGGAGCGAGTTCCAGGACGTCAGGATGCCGGCGAGGCCGCCGGCGATGAGCAGGTTGGCCACGGCCGTGCTGGAGAACATGGCTCCCATGGCGTCCGCGACCGCGATGTCCGCGCCGGCGATGTCCGCGCCGGACATCGCCGAGGACGTGGTGAGCACGACCATGACGTACCAGGCCGCGGCGAGCAGGACGGAGACGATGATGGTCCCGCCCAGCTGCTTGGCCGGCAGGTGCATCTCCTCGGAGACCTGGGGGATGACGTCGAAGCCGACGAACAGGAACGGGACGGTGACGAGCACGAGGAAGAAGCCGGCCGTGCCGCTCGTGAAGAACGGCTCCATGGTGTCGACCGAGCCGCGGGTGAACGCCCCGAAGATCATCATGAGTCCCACGATCAGCAGGAAGAGGATCACGAAGATCTGCACCATGGAGGCGTGCTTCACGCCGCGGATGTTGATCGCGGTGATGATGACGGCGGTCAGCGACCCCACCAGCGCCCAGGTCAGGTTCACCTCGAAGCCTGCCACGGTCCACAGCGGGATCTGGCTCAGGCCCGGGAAGATGTACTGCAGGGTGCGGGGGACCGCCACGGCCTCGAAGGCCACGATGGTGATGTAGCCGCCGGTGATGGCCCAGGACCCGACGAAGGCCCACCGGGCGCCCATGCCGCGCAGGAGGTAGTTGTGCTCCCCGCCCGCGTACGGCATGGCGGCGACGAGCTCGCCGTAGACGAGTCCGACGACGGCCATGATGAGCCCGCCGGTGACGAGGGCCAGCACGGTGCCCATGGTCCCGGCTTCGGCCAGCCAGTCGCCGGTGAGGATGACCCAGCCGAAGCCGATCATCGCGCCGAAGCCGAGGGCGATCGCGTCGAGGCGGCCGAGGACCTTCTTGAAGCCGTGGTCCTCGCGGTCCGGGGCGTCGGGCCCCGCGCTGCGGGGTTCGCTGGTGCTCATGGGAGTTCTTCCTTCTGTCGAGGACACCCGGACGAGGTGCCTGGTCGTACCCGCCGCACGGCACTCCCGGCGGCGAGGGCACAATTTATACAGGGATTGTTTCGTCCCTGTGTGCCGCCTGGAAGCCCCCGTCCGCCCGCGGGGTGGGCGCACCGGCCCCCGCGCCCGCGGACTAGGCTGGTCCGGGACAGCCCGTTCCCGACGAGAGGACCCGGACCATGGACAACCTGGACAGCCTGCCGAGCGCCTCGGTGGAGGAGATCCCCGAGGGCGCACGCGTCCTGGACGTGCGCGAGGACGAGGAGTGGGAGGCCGGGCACATCGCCGGTGCCCAGCACATCCCGCTCCGGCAGCTCCCGGAGCGCTACGGCGAGGTGCCGGTGGACGAGGACGTGTACGTGATCTGCCGCTCCGGCGGCCGGTCCCTCAAGGCCACGGCGTACCTCCAGCAGTACGGCTTCGACCCCATCAACGTCCTGGGCGGCATGGGGGCGTGGATGGACGCCGAGAAGCCCATGGTGTCCGAGACGGGCGAGACCCCGAACGTCCGTTGAGGTACGCCTACCTGGGCCCCGCCGGCACCTTCACCGAGGCCGCGCTGCTGAGCGTGGCGGGCGCCCGTGAGGCGGAGCGCCTCCCCGTGTCCTCCGTGCCCGTGGCGCTCGCGGCCGTCCGCTCCGGCGAGGTCGACGCCGCCATGGTGCCCATCGAGAACTCCGTGGAGGGCGGCGTGACCGCGACCCTCGACGCGGTGGCCACCGGCAGCGAGCTGCGCATCGTCCGTGAGGCGCTGGTGCCCATCAGCTTCGTCCTCGTGGCCCCGCCGGGCACGGCGCTCGCCGACGTCCGCACGGTCTCCACGCACTCCCACGCCTGGGCCCAGGTGCGGGGCTGGATGGACGAGCGGCTGCCGGGCGTGGACTACGTCCCGGCGTCCTCCACGGCCGCCGCGGCGCTCGCGCTGCTCCCCGGCGGGGCGGGGCGCGAGGGGCCGGCGTCCCGGGCGGGCTTCGACGCCGCGGTCTGCTCGCCCGTGGTCGTCGAGCAGCACCCCGAGCTCGAGGTGCTGGCGGAGGACATCGGGGACAACAGGGCCGCCGTCACCCGGTTCGTGCTCGTGGCCCGGCCCGGGGTGCCCCTGCCGCCGCGCACGGGCGCGGACCGCACCACGCTCGTCATTCCCCTGTGGGAGGACCGCGCCGGGGCCCTCATGGAGATCCTCGAGCAGTTCGCGACCCGGGGGGTCAACCTCTCGCGGATCGAGTCACGGCCCACGGGCAACTTCCTCGGGGAGTACTTCTTCAGCGTGGACGTGGACGGCCACATCCTCGACGCCCGGGTGGCGGACGCCGTCGAGGGTTTGCGCCGCGTCTGTCCCAGCACGCGCTTCCTCGGCTCCTATCCGCGGGCCGACCACAAGGTGGCGACCGTGGCCCCGCACCACTCCGACGACGCCTTCCGCGAGGCGGCCGCCTGGGTCGCGGCCCTGCAGGACCGCGACCGCCGGGCCCCGGAGACCCCGCCGGTGCAGGGCGCGCCGGACGGCGCGTAACGCGAGGACGCGCACCGCACCCCCGCTTGTTAGCAATTGCGAATACATGCACCATGGGGAGTGCGGGCGCGTCCGTGCCCGCGATCTTCAGCCGGTGTCGATCGACCCCCCGGGTCGGGACCGAGCCCGACCGGAGGTGCCACCATGCCTGCTCCCGCCGTCCGCCGCCTCGCCCTCGCCGCCGCCCCGGCCCTCCTGGCCTGCGCGCTCGCCGCTCCGCCGGCCGCGGCGGCCGCGCCGCCCGAGCCGAGTCAGGTGGTCCGCGTCGAGATCGGCCCGAGCCCCGTCGTCGGGGACCCCCGGACCGCCGACGCCCTCGACCTCGTGCCGGCCTCCCGGGTCGTCCCGGAGCCGGTCGCCTCGGTCACGGACCGCGGGCAGGGCCCGCTCGTGGCCGTGGGACTGGCCGTGCTCGCCCTCGTGGCCGCGTTCGTGGCGGGCCTGAGCCGCCGGCCCGATCCCGCCGACTGACCCGCGGGGCCCGGGCGCCCGTGCGGGTCAGTCGCCCTGGGAGGGCGGAACCCGCACGGAGAGCGCGCCCGGGAGGATCTCGGACTCGAACCCGTTGATCAGCCCGGTGCCGTCCCCGTCCATCTGGGACTCGATGGGCTCGTGGAACTCCACGCGCACCTTCTTCGCGGCGAAGAACTCGATCACGGGCAGGTCGCGCCGCTGCCGGAACACGACCTTGGCGGCCATCAGCGCCCACTCCAGCGTGCTGCGCGGGGACATCACCACGAGGTCCAGCAGGCCGTCGTTGATCTTCGCCTGCGGCACCAGGATCAGGCCCGCGGTGAGGATCCCGCAGTTGGCGGCCATCACGGAGCGGACGCGGCGGCTCTGCCACTCGCCGTCGTCGATCCGGAAGCGGGCCCACCGCGGGGGCGCGATCAGGTGCCGGACCCCGGCCTCCCCGTAGGCCGCCCAGCCGACCAGCTTCTTCAGCTCGTCCCGGGTGTCCGTCATGATCTGGGCGTCGAAGCCCGCCCCGCCCATGACGCAGAACGCGTGGTCCCCCACGGTCCCGTCCTCGAGCTCCACGCGGAACGTGGCCATGTCGATGGCCCGCTCCGCGCCGAAGAGCGCGATGTCCACGTTGCGGTGGGGATCGCCCAGGTCGGCGCCCAGGTTGCGGGCCAGGAGGTTGCCGGTGCCCAGCGGGATGAGGCCCAGCGGGGTGTCGTGGCCGACCAGCGCCTCCGCCACGGCCCGGACGGTGCCGTCGCCGCCGGCGGCGACGACGAGGTCGGCGCCCTGCTCGAGCGCCTCGCGGGTCATCGAGGAGCCCGGGTCGTCCTCCGCGGTCTCGTAGAACACGGGGTCGGGGAACCCGCCCTTGCGGCACCCGATGATCACGGCGTCGCGGGCGACGTCCGCGTCGGCCTTGATGGGGTTGATGACGACGGCGACCCGTTTGGGGGCCACGGGAGTGGCGGTCACGGAAGGACTCCTCGGTTCTGCGGCGCCGGGGACCGGTGGCGCCGTGCGGTGGGGCGGTGGCGCCGCGGCACGGGGCCGCGGGCCCGCGGCGCCGGGCGGATCGCGACGGGCCTCCACCCTAACCCCCGTCGCGTCCGGAGGACTTGGGTACCCTGTCAGGGTGATCGACATCAACCAGCTCCGTGAGAACCCCGACGTCTTCCGCGCCTCGCAGCGTGCCCGCGGGGCGGACGACACCCTGATCGACCGGATCCTGGAGGCGGACGTCGAGCGCCGCCGGCTGATCACCGAGTACGAGTCCCTGCGGGCCGAGCAGAACGCCTTCGGCAAGCAGGTGGCCCGGGCCCAGGGCGAGCAGAAGCAGGCGCTGCTCGCCGAGGTCAAGGAGCTGGCCGCCCGGGTCAAGGAGGCGCAGGCGGCCGCGGAGGCCGCCCGTGCCGGTCAGGACGAGCTCGTCGCGGTCGTCGACAACCTCGTCCTCGACGGCGTCCCCACGGGCGGGGAGGACGACTTCGTCCTGCTCCGGACCGTCGGGGAGCCCCGCGACTTCGCCGCGGAGGGCGTCGAGCCCAGGGACCACCTGGAGATCGGCGAGCTCGTGGACGGCATCGACATGGAGCGGGGGTCCAAGGTCTCCGGCGCCCGGTTCTACTTCCTCAAGCGCGACGTCGCCCGGCTCGAGACCGCCCTGCTGCTCATGGGCCAGGACCAGGCGCTGGACAACGGCTTCGTCCCCATGACCACCCCGAACCTCGTGCGCCCCGAGATCATGAGCGGCACGGGCTTCGACGTCGCCCACTCCGACGAGATCTACCACGTGGGCAAGGACGAGCTGTACCTCGTGGGCACCTCCGAGGTCCCCCTGGCGGGCTACCACGCCGACGAGATCCTCGACCTCTCCGACGGCCCGCTGCGCTACGCCGGCTGGTCCTCCTGCTACCGCCGCGAGGCCGGCTCCGGGGGCAGGGACACCCGGGGCATCATCCGCGTGCACCAGTTCAACAAGCTCGAGATGTTCGTCTACTGCTCCCCGGAGGACGCGGAGGCGGAGCACGCGCGGCTGCTCGCGTGGGAGGAGGAGATGCTCGCCAAGTGCGAGCTCGCCTACCGGGTGATCGACACCGCCGCCGGGGACCTCGGCACCTCCGCGGCCCGCAAGTTCGACTGCGAGGCCTGGGTCCCCACCCAGGGCAAGTACCGGGAGCTGACCTCCACGTCGAACTGCACCACCTACCAGGCGCGGCGGCTCAACATCCGGGAGCGGCTGCCCGAGACCACGGACGCCGCCGGCAAGGTCCGCAAGGGCGGCACCCGCACGGTGGCCACCCTCAACGGGACGCTGGCGACCACCCGCTGGCTGGCCGCCATCCTCGAGACCCACCAGCAGGCCGACGGGTCGGTGCGCGTCCCCGAGGCGCTGCGGCCCTACCTGCGCGGCCAGGAGACCATCCCCGTCCGGCGCTGAGCCGCCGGGAGGCGTTCGGCTCCCGTTCATCTCACATCGACATCTCGGCCATCCTGTCGGTGTGATGTGGCACCATGTCCCGCATGACAAAAGAAAAGACCGCTGGCACCGAGGACCAGCACGAACTCGTCGGCATCAACTCCACCGTCCCGCTGAAGGTCGAGCACTCGGAGGACCTCAGCGACACGGCCGGCGGCACCACCGCGCCCGCGCGCTCCGCCGCCGACGTCCGGATCCCCCTCAAGGTCCAGCCTCCCCGCTCGAACGGGTGGAAGAAGGAGGCGGGCGTCCAGTACCTGGTGGCCCTCGACGTCGACGGCACGCTCGTCGACCACGACGGCCACATGTCCCGCCCGGTGCGCGAGGCGGCCCAGGCCGTGCTCGCGGCCGGCCACCACGTGGTGATCTCCACCGGGCGCTCCAAGGGGGCGACCCTGCCCGTGGTGGAGCTCATCGGCCAGGAGCGCGGCTACGCCGTGTGCTCCAACGGCGGCATGACGCTCGAGCTGGACCCGGAGCTGCCGGCGTACCACCGGGTGCTCGAGTGCGTCTCCTTCGACCCCGGCCAGGCCCTCGAGGCCCTCGAGCAGCGCCTGCCCACCGCGAAGTTCGCCCTCGAGACCGAGGACGGGTCCTTCTACTCCACGGAGCGCTTCCAGGACGCGTCCTTCGGCATCGAGGCGATCGGCGTGGACCTGCACCAGCTGGCGCGGATGAAGGCCGTGCGCATGGTGGTGTACAGCACGGAGCACACCCCGGAGGAGTTCGCCCGGGCGATCGACGAGGCCGGGCTGCACGGCGTCACGTACTCCGTGGGCTGGAGCGCCTGGCTCGACATCGCCGCCAACGGCGTCTCCAAGGCCAGCGCCCTGGAGCAGATCCGCCGCCGGCTCGGCGTGGACCCGTCCCACACGGTCGCCGTCGGCGACGGCCGCAACGACATCGAGATGCTCGACTGGGCCGCCCGCGGCGTGGCCATGGGCCAGTCCCCGGACGAGGTCGCGGCCGCGTGCCACGAGGTGACGCACACGGTCTACGAGGACGGCGTCGCCCGGATCCTGCGCTCCCTGCTCTGAGCCCGGCGGCTCAGAGCCCGTACTCCTCGAGCAGCCGCAGCCAGACCTCGCTGATGGTGGGGAAGACGGGCACCGCGTGCCAGAGCCGCTCCAGCGGCACCTCGCCGACCACGGCGACGGTCGCCGCGTGCAGCAGCTCCGTCACGTCCGGGCCGGCGAAGGTCGCGCCCACGAGGGTCCGGCGCCGCCGGTCGACCACGAGCTGGGCCCAGCCCCGGTAGTCGTCGCGGTGCAGGAGCGCCCCGGCCACGTCGATGGCGTGCTCCACGACGTCCACCTCGAGGCCGTCCGTGCGGGCCTGCTCGGCGGAGCGGCCCACGGAGGCCACCGCGGGGTCGGTGAAGACCACCTGCGGGACGGCGCACCCGTCGGCCGTGGACGCGTACGGGGACCACGGGGGCGCGGACGCCCCCAGCCGGCCGGCCGCGCGCGCCACGACCGCGTCCGCGACGGCGCGCGCCTGGTACTTCCCCTGGTGGGTCAGCAGGGGCCCGCCCGCCGCGTCCCCGGCGGCGTAGAGCCAGCCGCCCTCCGCACCCGCCACGAGGCCCGAGCCGTCGACCCGCAGCGCGGAGGGGTCCAGGCCGAGCTCCTCGAGGCCCAGGTCCGCGAGCGCGGGCCGCCGCCCCGTGCTCACCAGCAGCTGCTCCGCGGACACGGTCCCGCCGCCCTCGAGGTCGAGCTCGACACCGCCGCCGGCGGACCGGACCCGCTCCGTGGCCCGCCCCTCGACGACCGTGACGCCCTCGGCGTCGAGGGCCTCGGCGACCAGCCGCGCGGCGGTGGACGGGAAGGCGCTCAGCAGCCGGCTGCGGGCGACCACCGTGACCCGGGAGCCCAGGCGGGCGAAGGCCTGCGCGAGCTCCGTGCCGGCCACGCCCCCGCCGAGCACCGCCAGGGACCCGGGGACCTCCTGGGCGGCGGTGGCGTCGCGCGTGCCCCAGAACGGCACGTCCCCGAGACCCGGGACCGGGGGCACGACCGGCCGCGAGCCCGTGGCCAGCACCACGGCGTGCCGGGCCTCGAGCACCCGGACGCCGCCGTCCTCGGCGGTGACCCGGACCCGCCGGGGCCCGGCCAGCGCGCCCCGGCCCCGGACCAGGTCCACGCCGGCCCCGGCCAGCCACTCCGCCTGGCCGGTGTCGTCCCAGTGCGCCGCGAACCCGTCCCGGCGGCGCAGCACCGCCGCCGCGTCCGGCGGGCCGGTGACGGCCTCGGCCGCCCCGGCCACTCCGCGGGCCGCCTCGAGGGCCGCGCCCGGGCGCAGCAGCGCCTTCGAGGGCGTGCACGCCCAGTAGGAGCACTCCCCGCCCACGAGCTCCGCCTCGACGAGCGCGGCGCTCAGCCCGCCCCGCACCACGCGGTCGGCCGCGTTCTCGCCGACCGGACCACCGCCGATCACCACCACGTCGTACCTGTCCCGGGGCTCTGTCATGCCCCGAGTCTGCCAACGGGCGCGCCGCCCGACAACAGCCCCGACGGCGCTCGGGCAGGTGTGATCCGGGCCATCTCCATGAGAACGGAGTGCTAGCCTTCTTGCCAGGCCGGGTGACCACGTCATCGACGACGACCGAAGGGTGTGCCGTGATCGAGTACGTCTCCGACCGGTGGGAACAGATCCTCTTCGCCAGCTGGCAGCACTTCTCCCTGGTGGTCCAGTGCCTGGTCCTGGCCACGGTCCTGGCGGTGGCCCTCGCGGCGCTGTGCTACCGCTCGCCCCGGCTCACGACCGTGGCCAACAACGTCTCGGCCGTGGGGCTGACCATCCCGTCCTTCGCGCTCATCGGCCTGCTGATCGCCCCGCTGGGGTTCGGGGTGGCCCCCGCCGTCGTCGTCGTCACCTTCTTCGCCGTCCTCCCCGTCCTGCGCAACGCGCTCGTGGGGCTCGCCGGGGTCCCGCAGGCCACCGTTGAGGCGGCGCGCGGGCTCGGCATGAGCAGGGCGGCGACCTTCCTGCGCGTGGAGCTGCCGATGGCGTGGCCGGTCATCCAGGCCGGCATGCGGGTCTCGGCGCAGATGGTGATGGGCGTGGCCGCCATCGCCGCCTACGTGCTCGGCCCCGGCCTGGGCGGCTTCATCTTCTCGGGCCTGTCGCGGCTCGGGGGCGCCAACTCCTTCGCGTCGGTCGTCACCGGCGTCGTGGCCGTCATCGTCGTCGCACTCATCCTGGACGGGCTGCTCGTGCTGCTCGGCCGGCTCACCACATCGCGAGGTATCCGTGTCTGACTCCATGACCACCCCCCGCACAGACTCCTCCGTCACCGGGGCCCGGATCCTGCTGGAGAACGTCTCCAAGCGCTACCCCGGGCAGGCCAAGGCCGCGGTCGACGGCCTGACGCTCGAGATCCCCGCGGGCAGCATCGTCATGCTCGTGGGCCCCTCCGGCTGCGGCAAGACCACCACGCTGAAGATGATCAACCGGCTCATCGAACCCACCGAGGGCCGGATCGTCATCGACGGCCAGGACGTGACCTCGATGAACGGCGACGAGCTGCGCCGCGGCATCGGCTACGTGATCCAGGCCGGCGGGCTGTTCCCGCACATGAGCGTGGCCACCAACATCGGCATGGTCCCGAAGATGCTCGGCTGGGACAAGCAGCGCATCGCCGCCCGCGTGGACGAGCTGCTCGAGCTCGTCTCCCTCGACCCGGCCGTCTACCGCGACCGGTACCCGAGAGAGCTCTCCGGGGGCCAGCAGCAGCGCGTCGGGGTGGCCCGCGCCCTGGCCGCGGACCCGCCCGTGCTGCTCATGGACGAGCCGTTCGGGGCCGTGGACCCCATCACCCGTCAGCGGCTCCAGGACGAGCTCATCAACATCCAGCACGAGCTGCAGAAGACCATCGTGTGCGTGACCCACGACTTCGACGAGGCGGTCAAGCTCGGCGACTGGATCGCGGTCTTCGACGAGGGCGCCCGGATCGTCCAGTACGACGCCCCGGAGCGCGTCCTGGCGGAACCGGCGGACGAGTTCGTGGAGGACTTCATCGGCTCGGGCGCGGGGCTCAAGCAGCTCACCCTCACCCGGGTCCGGGAGGTCGACCTCGTCCCCGCGGTGACCACCCGCCCCGGCGAGGACGTCCGGGCGGTGCTCGGGCGGGTCGACGAGGCGGGCACTCGGGACGTCGTCGTGGTCGACGACCGCGGCCGGCCGCTGTCCTGGCCCTCCCGCCGTCAGCTCGAGCGCTTCGGGACCGTCCCCGGGGAGCGCAACGACCGCCTGCCCCTGGTCGGCACGGGCGCCACGCTCAACGACGCGCTGGACACGATGCTCGTCTCCAGCACGGGGGCCGCGCTCGTGGTGGGGCCGCGGGACCGGTTCGAGGGCGTCATCTACGTCGAGACCGTCATGGCCGCGATCACCGAGGCCCGCCGGACCGTGGCCGCGGAGGACGCGCCCCTCGGCCACAACACGGGCGAGATGCCCGCGGTCAGCGCGAGCCCGGGAGGCGGGGACCGATGAGCGCACAGACCGAGCGCCCCGCCGCCGCGGAGCCGGAGCCCGCCGACGACCCCGTGTCACGCCCGGCCACGGCCGACCCGGACCAGCGCACCTGGAAGGGCCTGCTCCTGCAGCCCGTGGCGATCCTCGCGGCGCTGGGCCTGCTCGTGCTCTGGCTGACCACGGCGGAGCTCACCGAGACGGAGGCTGTGACCCTGAGCCCCGCATCGCTGTGGGCCCTGACCCTGGAGCACCTGCAGCTGACGGTCGTGGCCACGGTGGTGGTCCTGCTCATCGCGATCCCGGTCGGCATCCTCCTGACCCGCAGACCGCTGCGCTTCCTCACGGGCCCGGTCATCGCGCTGGCGAACGTCGGCCAGGCCGCCCCGGCGGTGGGCCTCGTCGTCCTGTTCGCCTTCTGGTTCGGCTTCGGCTTCCGGGCGGCCGTGGTCGCCCTGATCGTCTACGCGATCCTGCCCGTCCTGAAGAACACGATGGTGGGCCTCGACGGCGTGGACCGCAGCCTCGTCGAGGCCGGGCGGGGCATGGGGATGAGCGCCGCCGCGGTCCTGTTCCGGGTCGAGCTGCCCTTGGCCGTGCCCGTCATGCTGGCCGGCGTGCGCACCGCCCTGATCCTGGTGGTCGGCACCGCGACCCTCGCCACGTTCATCAACGGCGGCGGGCTCGGGCTGCTGATCACCACCGGGGTCAACCTCAACCTCGTGCGGGTGCTGATCGCCGGCTCGATCCTCGTGGCGCTGCTCGCCCTCGCCATCGACTGGGTCGGCCGTGTCGTGGAGCACGTCGCGCGGCCGAAGGGACTGCGATGAGAACCTCCCGCGCCGCCGGCGGCGCCCTGCTGCTCTCCTGCGCCGGCCTGCTGCTGACCGGTTGCGGGCTCGAGCCGTCCACGGCCTACGTGCCCGACGCCGCGCCCGGCTCCATCCGGCCCGTCGAGGGCGCGGAGGGGACCGAGGTGCGGGTGACGTCCAAGAACTTCACCGAGCAGCTGATCCTCGGCAAGATCGGGGTGCTCGCGGTGCAGGCCGCCGGCTTCGAGACCGAGGACATCACCAACGTGCCCGGGTCCCAGCCGGTGCGCGAGCTCATGCTCTCCGGGGACGCCGATCTCACCTTCGAGTACACCGGCACGGCCTGGCTGACCTACCTCGGGCGGGCGGAGGGCATCCCGGACCAGCAGGAGCAGTGGCGGGCCGTGTACGAGGAGGACCTCGGCAACGGGCTGACGTGGGGCGCCCCGGCGGCCCTCAACAACACCTACGCCATGGCCGTGCGCTCCGAGTACGCCGAGGCCAACGACCTGGCGACCGTCTCGGACATCGCGGACCTGCCGGTGGCCGAGCGGACGTTCTGCGTGGAGTCGGAGTTCAACTCCCGCAGCGACGGGATGACCCCCCTGCTGGCCCACTACGGCCTGGACCGCGGCAGCGAGGTGCCCGAGGGCAACATCGGCATCTACGACACCGGCGCGATCTACTCGGCGACCGACGACGGGGAGTGCAACTTCGGGGAGGTCTTCTCCACGGACGGCCGCATCCCGGCCCTGGACCTGACCGTGCTCGAGGACGACCGGCAGTTCTTCCCCGCCTACAACGCCGCCCCCGTCTTCAGCACGGAGCTGCTGGACGAGTTTCCCGCGCTCGAGCAGGTCCTGGAGCCGATCGCCGCGGCGCTCACCGACGACGTGATGCAGGAGCTCAACCGGCAGGTGGACGTCGAGGGGCGGGACCCGGCCGACGTCGCCTACGAGTGGATGCTCTCCGAGGGGTTCATCGTCGAGCCCTGAGCCCCGCCCGCCGGGCCGCCCCGGGCCGGCTCGCACAGGCCCAGCAGCCGGGCCGCCGCGGGCCGGGCGTCCTGCTCCTCCTGCCACAGGGAGCGGGCCACCGCCTTGGAGACCGCCTGCGGGGAGATGCCGAGCTCGGCGGCCACGGCCTTCTGCTGGCCGCGGGCCCCCGGCACGAGCAGGTCGACCACGCGCCACTCCGCGTCGCTGCGCTCCGCCACGATCCGGCCCAGCAGCCGCAGCACGGCCTGCGCCTGCGCCGCGGCGGGCGCGTCCTCGGCGACCACGCGCACCGGCACCCGGCCCGCGGCGGCCTCGGCGGCGGCGCGCGCGTGCGCCGTCCCGGGGCCGTCGGCGCGCAGGCCCGTCCGGCCCTCCGGGTCGGTCGCCGTCTCCAGCCGGACCGGCCCCACCCCGACCCCCACGCTCCAGGCCGATCCGCGCAGACCGGCGAGCGCGGCCGCGACCGCGGCGCCGGGATCGGCGGTGATGCCCTGCACCGCGTGCGCCCGGGCGCGCTGGAACGGCACCACGGTCTCGAGGTCCGCGAGGCGGCGCAGGAGGCCCGGCACGAGGTCGCCCGCCTCGCGGCGGCGCTGGTCCAGGGTCACGACGTACACGGTCCCAGTATCGGGCACGGGGGCCGCGGGGGAGCGGGGGCGCGGCGGGGACTCACTCCCAGAACCGCGGCTCGATGTCGACCCCCTGCACGATGAGCTCGTCCTCGAGGGGCTCCCGGCACACCACGGGCAGGCGCAGGCAGCCGATGCGGTCGTCGGGGCCGAAGTAGGCGGTGAGCCGGTCGAAGCCCTGCCGGAACGGGGCCAGCTCCTTGGCCGTGGCGGCGACCTCCGCCAGGTCGGCGTCGGAGCCGAGCACCCAGAAGGAGTCCGGGTCGGTCAGCTGGAGCAGTCCCACGGCCGCCCCGGCGTCGTTGTTCTCGGTCCCGGCCCAGCCCGGGACCCGCAGCCACCCGCCCGGTGCCGCCGCGCCCAGGGCCGGCGCCAGGGGGTCGTACTCCCACGCCCGGGCCTGCTGCAGCCACGCGGGCGGCGCCGGGAGGTAGAGCGGGCCGTCGAGGTCCACGGGCCACCGGGCGGCGGCGAACGCCCCGGCGTCCACGCGGTCCCAGAACTGCTCCGCGGTGAGGTCGGTGCCCACGCTGTTGAGCGCCGCCCCGGGATCGTCCTGGTGCATGCCGTGCCAGTAGGTGGGGCGGGTCCGGACGTCGGCGCGCCGCAGCAGGGCGTCCAGCTCCTCCAGGTGGGCCGGCTCGCCGAGCACCACCGTCCTGGACTCGAAGTGCAGGACGTAGGGCACGCGCTCGGTGCTCACGGCAGCCCCGCGGGCCGTCCGCGGCGGCACAGCCGCGTGAAGCGGCCGAGCACCTGCAGCGCCTCCGGGGTGGCGGGCAGGTAGTCCGTCAGGGCGGGGGAGCGCACCACCACGGCGCACCACTGCCCCCGGGAGACCGCCACGTTGAGCCGGTTGGGGGAGAGCAGGAACTCCATCCCTCGGGGGCCGTCGGCCGCGGAGGCGGCCATCGACACGATCACGACGGGGGCCTCCTGGCCCTGGAACCGGTCGACGGTGCCCACCCGGACCCCGCCGCCGTCCTCGTCCCGCAGGCCCGCGGCGGCGAGCTCCCGGCCGATCAAATCGACCTGGGCGTTGTACGCGGCCACCACGAGCACGTCCTCGGGCGCCAGCGGCACGGGGGGTGCCCCCGGACCGGAGCGCCACGGCGTCCCGGCGAACTCGTGCACCAGCTCCACGACGCGCCGGGCCTCCTCGGGGGAGGCCGTGCGGTTGCCGGTGTGCTCGACGTAGCAGGTGCGCAGGCCCGGGGCCACGCCGGTGAGCTCTCGGCGGCTCGCGGCCGGGGCGGACCCGAGCCGCCCGGCGTAGGAGAGCTCGGAGACCGGTTCGCACAGGGCCGGGTGCATTCGCCACGTGCGGTCCAGGAAGTAGCCGTGCTCGGCGGGCAGGGTGGGCGAGCCGTGGGAGAGCCAGCCCAGCGCCGACTCGTCCACGGGCAGGGGGTGGGTGCCCTGCGAGACCTGCGGCAGCTGCTGCGGGTCGCCCAGCAGCAGCAGGCGCCGCGCGGCCCGGGACACGGCCAGGGTGTTGGCCAGCGAGTACTGCCCGGCCTCGTCGACCACGAGCAGGTCCAGGGCCTCGTCCTCGAGGTGCTTGGCGTTGGAGAAGTCCCACGCGGTGCCGCCCACCACGGCGCCGCCGTCCGCCAGGAACGCGGCGAAGTCCTTCCCCGGGACGTCGCGCCACGGCGTCTCCCGGTCCGCGGGCCGGCCCGAGGGCGGCTTCTTGCCGACGCGCTCGGGGGCGACCCCGCCCTTCTCGAGCACCCCGGTGAGGAGGTTCTCGACGACGGCGTGGGACTGCGCCACCACGCCGATCCGCCAGCCGGCCTCCACGAGCCGGCCGATCACGTGGGAGCCGAGGAACGTCTTGCCGCTGCCCGGGGGCCCCTGGACGGCGAGGAAGCTGCGGTCGAGCGAGCGCAGGGCACGCACCACGGCGTCGATCGTGCCGTCGGGGCCGTCGTGCGGGCGGGGCAGGGGGCTGCCGTCCGCGGGCCGCGGCGCCCGGCGCTGCAGCAGCTCGAGGCCGGGCTGCCGCGGGAGCTCCGGCAGGGCGTCGGCCGTGCGGGCGGCGAGGGTCTGCAGGGACTCCTCGAGGGAGCGGGTGGCGATCGGCTGGGCCGGGCCCAGTGCGATCGGCAGCTCCGCCCAGGGCTCGGGGGCCGGGGCGTCCCGCGGCTTCTTCAGCCGTTCGCGCACGGTGAGCACCGCCGTGCCGTCCTCGTGCTCCTCGACGTGCTCGAGGGCGGCGGTCCAGTCCCCGGCGCGGCCGCTGCCGCGCGGGGCGGCGTCCTCGGCCAGGTGCGCGGGCACGGGGGCCCCGTACATCAGGAACAGCCCGGCGGTGCCGGGTCTGGGGGTGGAGCCCTCGCCGAACCGGCCCGCGAGGCGCAGGAGCCGGGTGGGTGCGGCGCTGCTGCGCTTGCCCGGGTCCTTCGCCCAGTCCTCCAGGACCTCCGCGCGCCGGACCACGAACACGTCGCGGGTGTCCTCCCAGTCCTCCACGGGGCCCTCGAGGCGGTCGAAGTGGGACCACCAGTACTGCTTGCGCTCGCGCCGGTGGTAGCCGGTGGCGGAGGCGACCATCGCGACGGCCGTGCGCTGCTCCTCGGTCAGGACGTCCCGCGCGGACGGGTCGTCCAGGTGCTCGTGCAGGCGCTGCTCGGCACCGGTCATCCCGGCGTCCGGCAGCTCCTCGGGCAGCTCGAGCCGCTCCTGGGCGGGGCGCGGCGGGTGGTCCGCCGGGTCCGGGGAGATCCCGGCGAGGCCCAGCAGCCAGTCCCGCAGCCGCAGGGTCGAGAGGCAGTCGTAGGCGTTGTAGTCGGCGATCCCGGCCAGCAGCCGCGCCGCGTCCTCCTCCCGCCCGGCCGCCCGGGCCGTGCACCAGTCGGCGTAGGCGACCACCGACGCACCGGCGTCCACGACGTCCCCGGTGCGCAGGTGCTCGCCCATGTAGAGCGGCTCCAGCTTCTTGATGGAGTACGAGCTCTCCGACAGCCGCAGGCTTCCCCGCACGGTGTCGTAGAGGTCCACCAGCACGTTCTCGCGCAGCAGCTCGTCCACGGCGTCCTCGCCCACGGCGTGCACGAGCGAGAGCCGGCGCAGGGCCGCCTTCTCGTAGTTCGCGTAGTGGTAGACGTGCATGCCGGGGAAGCGCCGGCGCCGTTCGGCCACGTAGTCGAGGAACGCCCGGAGCGCGTCCCGCTCCTGGCCCCGGGAGTGCGCCCAGAACGGCCGGAAGACGGGGGCGGCGCCGGGCTCCGGGGG
This sequence comes from Kocuria sp. UCD-OTCP, assembly GCF_000349605.1. Lineage (NCBI taxonomy): Bacteria > Bacillati > Actinomycetota > Actinomycetes > Micrococcales > Micrococcaceae > Kocuria > Kocuria sp. UCD-OTCP. The sequence goes on along the minus strand of NZ_AOSQ01000002.1, from coordinate 114,417 downwards.
CTGCTCCACGACGCCGAACAGGTACTCGAGCCCCCAGGACGTCGCGTCCCCCGGGTCCTGCCACAGCGGGTCGCCCTCGAAGTCGAAGAACACGTCCCCGGCGTCCGGGGCGGGCAGCCGCCGCACGGGGTCCGTGGCCGTGACCCGGTAGGCGATCCGGCGGATCCCCCCGTCCTTCCCGTACTCGACCGAGCCGTCCTCCCCGCCCCGGCCGGTCTGCATGGCCGCCTGGTCCCGCAGCCGCCGCAGCGCGGCGGGGAGCCGCCGGTCCTCCAGCAGCGCGAGCTCGTCGACGGTGCGCACGCCGTGCCGGTCGCGCAGCGTACGGCGCACCCGCACGGACAGCCCCGCCGTCAGCAGCAGGTCCCGGTGCTCGGCGACGGCCCGGGCGCAGTGCTCGCACCGGCCGCAGCGGGCGACGTCGTCGTCCTGCCAGTCCACGGGCCCGGGCCGCGCCCGGTGCGCGGCGGCGGCCGCGACGAACCGCTCCCGGCGCTCGCGGTAGACCGCCAGGTGCTCGGAGACGGGGAAGACCGCCTCCCGCTGGTCGCCGAGGACCAGGGTGACCTCGGGGGCCACGTCCACCCCGGCCCGCTCGAGCTGGTCGGCGTAGGCGGCGAGCTGGAGCAGGGCGGTGACCTTGGCGTGCCGGGCGAGCTTGGTGTCGTGCACCGCGTACGCGCCGTCCGGGCGGCGGACGAGGAAGTCGGCGCGGCCGTGGAAGGCACCGTCGAAGAAGGAGGCCTGGAAGACCACGTCGGCGCCCGCGCGCAGGGCGTCCAGGGACTCGGCGTGCTTGGCGGTCAGCTCGTCCCGGTCCATCCGCCGGGCCGGCTCGACCTCGTGCACCCCCCGTCCGGTCGCCGCGTCCCACGGGCCGAACGCCGCCAGGTGCGCGGCCAGGACCCGGTGCTCGTGGGCGTCGCCCAGCTCGGCCGTGCGGGCGAGCATCGCGTCCCGCTCCGGGGCCCGGCGCGGCGCCCGCCCCAGCTTCTCGTCCAGGACGCACAGGCTCGCGTAGGGGCACTCGGCCGCGCGCACCAGGTCGCTCGCGGAGAAGACGAGGTCCGCCTCAGGGCCCAGCAGGAACATGCGCATCCTTCCGACGGCGCCGGGTCCGTCCCGGGTCCGCGTCCATCGAACCACAGGGACCGGACGTCACAAGGAGGGCGGGACCGGCAGCGCAGGACGGGGATCGGCCGGCAGGTCCTCGGACCTGCCGGCCGACTCCCGGGGGCCGGTGACCGGCCCGCCGGGATGGACCGGGAGAGATCGATGGGATGCGGCGCGGGTGGGGGGACCCCCGCCGCCACCGGGCACCTCGCGGGTGCGCTCCGGCGACCTCGATCCCGGTCGGCGGCCCGGATGCCGATGGGGGGATGCATCCTGGGGCCGTCGGGCCGGCTGAGCCGGCCGATCCCAATATAACGAAATTCATGGAATCCCTGTAGGGCGCACGTCACGCGCCGACCCGGGTCGGGCCCGGGGCCCCGGACGCGCGGGGGCCGGGGACCCTCCGGTCCCCGGCCCCCGCGCGTGCCCGTCCGCTCAGTCGGTGGACGGGGCCTTCTCCTCGGCCTCGGCGGCCGAGTCGTAGTGGGACTGCTCGNCCAATATAACGAAATTCATGGAATCCCTGTAGGGCGCACGTCACGCGCCGACCCGGGTCGGGCCCGGGGCCCCGGACGCGCGGGGGCCGGGGACCCTCCGGTCCCCGGCCCCCGCGCGTGCCCGTCCGCTCAGTCGGTGGACGGGGCCTTCTCCTCGGCCTCGGCGGCCGAGTCGTAGTGGGACTGCTCGAAACGCTCGCGGGCCTCCTCGACGAGGCGCTCGGCGGTCTCCCGGCCCTCCCAGCCCTCGCCCTTGACCCACTTGTTGGGCTCGAGGTCCTTGTAGCGCTCGAAGAAGTGCTGGATCTCCTTGAGCTTGTACTCGTCGATGTCGTCGAGACCCTGGATGTGGTCGTAGCGCTTGTCCGTGGACACGCACAGGATCTTCGCGTCCCCGCCGGCCTCGTCGTTCATGTTGAACACGGCGATGGGGCGTGACTCCACGAGCACGCCCGGGACGATCTCGAAGTCCAGGAGCACGAGGGCGTCCAGGGGGTCGCCGTCCTCGCCCAGGCTGTCCTCGAAGTAGCCGTAGTGCGCGGGGTACTGCATCGACGTGAACAGGACGCGGTCCAGGCGGAGGCGGCCGGTCTCGTGGTCGATCTCGTACTTGACGCGCGATCCCCGGGGGATCTCGATGGTGACGTCCAACTCCATGGTGCTTCTCCTCGTGCTGGATGGGCCCGGAAGGGCCGGAAAGGGCTGACAGCGGCCGAGCGCGGCCGCACCACCCGGGCGGGGTGGGGCAGATCCGAGACCCACGATAGCGGCGGCCCTTTTCGAATCTTTTTTAGCAACCCCGTTCCGGGGAGGCTCCCGATCGACCCCGTGGGCGCCCGCGCCCCGAGGAAGCAGCGACACCCATGAACGTGCTGATCATCNTGGGCGGCCCGGCCCGCCGCGGCGCCGCTCCGGGGCCGGCGCCGGAGCCGCCGCGGCGCCGCGGACCGGGCCACAATGGGGGCATGAGCAGTCCCCGACGCCACGGTCCCCCCGCCGGGCGACGGCGGCCGCGGGCCCGTCCGGGCCCCGGTCACCGCGCCCTGACGGCGCTGCTCGCCGCCGGCTGCGTGGGCGTGGCGGGCTGGCTGCACCCCCACTGGGCCCCCGCGCTGGGCCTGGCCGGGAACGACCTCCCGGCGGCCCGAGTCCTCCCCGCGGAGGCGCCCGCCCCCGCCGGGGCCGTTCCCCCCGACCCGGCCGCCCCCGTGCCCGGCGCCGCCGAGGTGGCCGCGGCGGTGGAGCCCGTGCTCGCCGGCACCGCCGGACGGCGCTCCGTCCTCGTGGCCGACGCCCTCACCGGGGAGCCGCTGCTCGAGCGGGACGCGGACGCGCCCCTGGTCCCGGCCTCCAACCAGAAGCTCGTCACGGCGCTGTCCCTGCTCACCCACGCCGACCCCGGCCGGCGCCTGCGCACCACGGTGGTCGAGGGGCCGGAGCCGGGCACGGTGGTGCTGGTGGCCGGCGGGGACACCCTGCTGAGCCCGGGCGGCTCCGACCCGGACGCCGTGCTGGGCCGGGCCGGGATCCGGACCCTGGCGCAGGAGACGGCCGAGGCGCTCGCCGAGCGCGGGGCGGCCGGGCCCACCGCCGTGCGGTGGGACGCGAGCCTGTTCGCCGGACCGGACGTCAACGAGGACTGGGCCGCGGGGGACGTCGCGGCGGGGCAGATCGGGCCGGTCGCGCCCATGGCGTTCTGGTCCCACCGCGTGCCCGCGGGGGAGGGGCCGTCGGCGGAGCGGCCCGTGGACGCGGCGCAGGACGTCGCCGAGGTCTTCGCGGCCGAGCTCGCGGCCCGGCTCCCCGGGGGCGGGGCGCCCTCCGTCCCCGCGGTCGCGCCCGGCCGGGCGCCCGAGGGTGCGGCCGAGCTGGCCGCCGTCGAGTCCGCGACCCTCGCCGAGCAGGCCGAGCTCATGCTGCAGGACTCCGACAACCACCTCGCCGAGGTCCTCTCGCGGCTCGCGGCCCGGGCCGCGGACCGGCCCGCGAGCATCGCCGGCGGCCGTGCCGCCGCGGCCGCGGCGCTCGAGGCGCACGGCGTCCCGGCGCCGGGCGCCGTGCTCTCCGACGCGTCCGGGATGTCCCTGCGCAACCGCATCCCCGCCCGCGCGCTCGAGCAGGTCGTGCGGGCCATGGTCACCGACCCCACGGGGGCGCTGACCCCCGGCGCCCGGGCGCTCCCGGTGGCCGGCGGCAGCGGGACCCTCGCCGGCCGGTTCGACGACGACGCCGAGCGCCCCGGGCGAGGCCTGGCGCGGGCGAAGACGGGCACGCTGAACTCCGTGGTCGCCCTCAGCGGGCACGTCAGCACGGACGGGGGGCGGCTGCTGACGTTCTCCGTGGTGCTCAACGAGGTCGCCGACCCCGCCGCCGCCCGGGACGCCGTGGACCGCGCGGTGGCGGCCCTGGCCCTCCTGTGACGGTCCGCGCCGGGCGCTCCCAGGCGCGTGTGGTTGCATGAGGCCATGAGCGCAGCACAACGACCGCCGGAGACGGACGCGCCCGGGATCGTCCGGTGGGACCTCGCGGCCTCAGCCGCCGCCCGGCTCACGCCGCCGGGGCCGAGGATGTCCGCCCGGGCCATGCAGGCGGCGGTGGCCTCCATGCGCCGCCACGCCGAGGCGTCCGTGGACCACGTCCACCGGATCACCGGGCTCGAGGCGGCGCGGGACCTGCGGGACTCCACCGTGCTGGTCGTGGACCGCGCCGGGTGGTCGAAGGCCAACGCCCAGGCCTTCGAGGTGCTCATGGAACCGGCGGTCGAGGCCCTGCGCCGGCGCCGCCCGGAGCAGTTCGGCGCGGCCGCCACCGCCCTCGGCGGCACGGCCACCGCCATGGAGATGGCGGCGGTGCTCGGGTTCCTCTCCGCGAAGGTCCTGGGCCAGTACGACCCGTACGCCGGGCTGGTCTCCGCCGTGGCCGCGCAGCGGCACCCCGGCGGGCGGCTGATGCTCGTCGCGCCCAACATCCTCACGGTCGAGCGGGAGCTCAACGTCGAGCCGGAGGACTTCCGGCTGTGGGTCTGCCTGCACGAACAGACCCACCGCGTCCAGTTCGCCGCGGCCCCGTGGCTGCGCGAGCACATGATCGAGCAGATCAACGAGCTCGCCGACTCCCTCATGGGGCACGCCGAGACCCTCGGGGCGCGGCTCACGGAAGCGGTCCGCTCCCTGCCCGGGCGCGGCGCGGGGGCGGAGGAGCCCCGGGCCTCCCTCGGCGTGGTGGGCCTGCTCATGGGGCGGCGGGAGCGGGAGGTGCTCTCCCACCTCACCGCCGTGATGAGCCTGCTCGAGGGGCACGCGAACTTCGTGATGGACGGGGTGGACGCCTCCGTGGTGCCCTCCGTGAAGACGATCCGGCGGCGCTTCGAGCGGCGCTCCGAGCTCCAGGGCAGCCTCGACCGCTTCGTCCGGCGCCTGCTCGGGATGGACGCGAAGATGCGCCAGTACAGCGACGGCCAGCGGTTCGTCACGACCGTGGTGGGGACCGTGGGGCTGGAGTCGTTCAACCGGATCTGGGAGGCCCCGGAGCACCTTCCCACGGAGGTCGAGATCCACGCCCCGGAGCGCTGGATCGAGCGCGTGCTGGGCCCGGGCGCACCGCCGCGCCGGCTCCTCCCCGCCCCGGAGCCGCCGGGAATGTGGTAGACACCACGCACCCCCGTTTGACATGCAGATTCATACACATTACGGGTGGGGCGCCCCGCCTCGGAGACCTCGGTCACGGCGCGACACGCGGTAGGCCGGATCACCTTTGTGTGACAAAATCTTTACGTGAGCACAGAGAATATCGAACAGCAGGTCAAGCTGTACGGCCAGCCCCTGTCGGAGCGCTTCGGCACGGTCGTCCAGGCCTACGGCATCACGCAGCGGCGACTGGCCGAGGTCCTCGGCCTCTCCGCGCCCATGCTGTCGCAGCTCAACAGCGGCCGCCGGATCAAGATCGGCAACCCGGCGGTCTACGAGCGCCTGGTGATGCTGGAGCAGCGCATCGGCACCCCGGACATCGAGGAGGTCCTCGCCGCGGTCGAGGCCTCGCAGCCCGTGCTGTCGACCACGCAGATCCAGGCCGGCATCCACAGCGAGACCAACGCCGTCGCGGCCCTCGCCCACGTGGTCCCGCGGCACGAGCTCGAGGCCGCCCTGGACCTGCTCGGCGAGACCGCCCCGACCCTCGCCAAGGTCGTGCGCCTGGCCGTGCGGGAGTCGCAGAACCAGCAGGCCGCGAGCGACCGCGAGGACGCCCGCCGGTGACCCAGTTCGCCCGCCGCGGCCGACTGTCCCCGGACGTCGCCGCGGGGCGGCGCCGTGTGCTCGACTCCGTCCGGCAGCACGTCCCCCGGACCTCCGCGGAGCCCCCGCTCGTGCTGGTGGCCTGCAGCGGCGGCCCCGACTCCCTCGCGCTGGCCGCCGCCGCGGCCCACTTCGCCCGGCGCGGCACGCTGCGCGTGGGCGCCGTGGTGGTCGACCACGGCCTCCAGGAGGACTCCGCGGCGGTCGCGGCCCGCGCCGCCCGCACGCTCGAGCAGACCGGGCTGGCGCCCGTCGTCGTCACGGCCGTGACCGTGCGCCGGGACGCGGGCGGCCCCGAGATGGCGGCCCGCACCGCCCGCTACGCGGGCATCGCGGAGGTCGTGGGGCGCACGGGCGCCGACGCCGTGCTGCTCGGGCACACCCTGGACGACCAGGCGGAGTCCGTCCTGCTGGGCCTCGCCCGCGGCTCCGGCACCCGCTCGCTGGCCGGGATGCCCCCCGTGCGCGAGCTCGACGGCGTCACCTACCTCCGCCCGTTCCTCGACCTCTCCCGCGCGCAGACCCTGGAGATCTGCGCCGCCGAGCAGCTCGAGCCCTGGCACGACCCCACGAACCGGGACACCACCCTGATGCGCTCCCGGGTCCGCCACCGCGTGCTCCCGCTGCTGGAGGACGAGCTCGGCCCCGGTCTGGCCCGTGCCCTGGCCCGGTCCGCCGCGATCCTCGGCCCCGACGCGGACTGCCTCGACGGCGCCGCGGGGGAGCTGCTCGAGCGCGCCCGCGCCGCCGCCCCGGAGCTGCCCGGCTCCCTGGCCCTGGACCTCGCCACGGTGCGGGCCGCGCACCCCGCGCTGCGCCGCCGCGCCCTGTCGGCGGCCGTGGTCGCCGCCGGCGGACAGACCCCGGCCTACGAGCGGCTCGGCGCGCTGGACGAGTTCGCCGCGGGACACGGGGCCGCGGGGCCCGTGCAGATGGCGGGTAAGGTGTCGGTGTGGCGCCGCCGCCCGACGGCGGGCACCCGTGGCCCGGGGCACCTGGAGCTCGTCCGCCCGCGGCCCGCGAGCGCCACCCGACCCGCATCCGCATCACCCGAGGAGCGCCGTGAAGGCTGAGGACGTCCAGGGGGATCTCACCGAGGTCCTGTACAGCAAGGAAGACATCGACACGAGGATCGCCGAGCTGGCGGCCGCCGTGGACGCCGACTACCGGGGCCGGGACGTCCTGCTCGTGGGCGTGCTCAAGGGTGCGGTGATGGTCATGGCCGACCTGTGCCGGGCGCTCCAGGGCCAGTACCCCATGGACTGGATGGCCGTGTCCTCCTACGGCTCCGGGACCAAGTCCTCGGGCGTGGTCCGCATCCTGAAGGACCTGGACACGGACCTCACGGGGCGGGACGTGCTCATCGTGGAGGACATCATCGACTCGGGCCTGACCCTGTCCTGGCTGCGCGCCAACCTCGAGTCCCGCGGCACGGCCTCGGTGGAGATCTGCGCCCTGCTGCGCAAGCCCGAGGCCGCGAAGACCTCCATCGACGTCAAGTACGTGGGCTGGGACATCCCCAACGAGTTCGTGGTGGGCTACGGGCTCGACTACGCCGAGAAGTACCGCAACCTCGACTGCATCGCGACCCTGGCGCCGCACGTCTACGAGTGAGCCGGCGCCCCCGGCGGGCGTGCGCCGCGGCGGTTCCCGGGCCGGGTGTCCGCTGACAGGGAACTCCCGGCCCGTCCGGGGCCCGACCCCGAGTCCGGGCTGTACATTGTAGGTCTGCGTCCCCTGGACCTCCTGCCCTGGGCGGGCACGGGCTCGAGGGGGCCCGGACAACCATCCACGGGAGGATCAGCGGCTTGGCCACGGCGAAAAAACCCAACAACTTCTTCAGAGGACCCTGGTTCTGGGTCCTGCTGGCCGCTCTGATCCTCTTCCCCCTGGTGGGCACGCTCACCACGGGCTCCTCCGGGCGCGTGGACACCAACGTCGGCCTGCAGCTGCTCCGCGAGGGCCAGGTCGCCGAGGCGAAGATCTACGACGGCCAGCAGAAGGTCGAGCTCCAGCTGGAGGAGGACCTCTCCCTCGACGGCCGCGACCTCGGGCGCAGCGTCGAGTTCTACTACGTCACCCCGCGCGGGGAAGAGGTCGTCGACGCGATGAACGCGGCGGACCTCCAGGGGTTCACGGACCAGCCCGTCGAGTCGAACTGGTTCACCAGCCTCCTCGGCTTCATGCTGCCGTTCCTGATCATCCTCGCCATCTTCTGGTTCGTGTTCTCCCGGATGCAGGGGGGCGGGTCCCAGGTCATGCGCTTCGGCCGCTCGCGGGCCAAGATGTTCGACAAGGACAACCCCACGGTGACCTTCGCCGACGTCGCCGGCGCGGACGAGGCCGTGCAGGAGCTCGACGAGATCAAGCAGTTCCTGGTGGAGCGGGAGCGCTTCACCGCCCTCGGCGCGAAGGTGCCCAAGGGCGTGCTGCTCTACGGCCCTCCCGGCACCGGCAAGACCCTGCTCGCGCGGGCGGTGGCCGGCGAGGCCGGCGTGCCCTTCTTCTCGATCTCCGGCTCCGACTTCGTCGAGATGTTCGTGGGCGTGGGCGCCTCCCGGGTCCGCGACCTGTTCCAGCAGGCCAAGGAGAACGCGCCGGCCATCATCTTCGTGGACGAGATCGACGCCGTGGGCCGCCAGCGCGGCGCGGGCATGGGCGGCGGCAACGACGAGCGCGAGCAGACCCTCAACCAGCTGCTCGTCGAGATGGACGGCTTCGACGCCACCACCAACGTCATCCTGATCGCCGCGACCAACCGCCCCGACGTCCTGGACCCGGCGCTGCTGCGCCCGGGCCGCTTCGACCGCCAGATCGGCGTGGAGGCCCCCGACATGAAGGGCCGCCTGCAGATCCTCCGGGTGCACTCGCAGGGCAAGCCGCTCGCGGACAACGTGGACCTCGCCGCCGTGGCCAAGCGCACCCCCGGCTTCACGGGCGCCGAACTCGCCAACGTGATGAACGAGGCCGCGCTGCTGACGGCCCGCTCCCACGCCCAGCTCATCGACGACCGCGCCGTGGACGAGGCGATCGACCGGGTCATCGCCGGTCCGCAGAAGCGCAGCCGGATCATGAAGGAGCTCGAGCGCAAGGTCACCGCCTACCACGAGGGCGGGCACGCGCTCGTGGCCGCGGCCCTGCGCAACACGGACCCGGTCACGAAGATCACCATCCTGCCCCGCGGCCGGGCCCTGGGCTACACCATGGTCATGCCCATGGACGACAAGTACTCGACCACCCGCAACGAGCTGCTCGACCAGATGGCCTACGCCATGGGCGGGCGCGCGGCGGAGGAGATCGTGTTCCGGGACCCGTCCACCGGCGCGTCCAACGACATCCAGAAGGCCACCGACACGGCCCGCAAGATGGTCACCCAGTACGGCATGAGCGCCCGCGTGGGCTCGATCAAGCTGGGCGGGGACAGCTCCGAGCCGTTCCTCGGCCGGGACGCCGCCGGCTCGGGCCGGGAGTACTCCGAGCGCACCGCCGCGATCGTCGACGAGGAGGTGCGGGCCCTGCTGGACCAGGCCCACGACGAGGCGCACGCGATCCTCATGGACAACCGTCCCGTCCTCGACCGGCTCGCCCTCGAGCTGCTCGAGAAGGAGACGCTCAACGAGGCGCAGATCGCGGACCTCTTCCACGACATCCGCAAGCGGGACCTGCGGCCCGTGTGGCTGTCCAAGGACACCCGGCCGCTCTCCGAGGACCCGCCCGTGGTCACGCAGGCCGAGCGCGAGGAGGCCCGGCGGCTGCACGCCCAGGACCCCGCGACCCTGGCCCCGCAGGACCAGGCGGCCGCCGCGAAGCCGGAGCACCCCCTCGAGGTCCCGGAGCGCGGGCACTCGGTGCCCCCGGGGGAGGGGGCGGGCTCCTCGAGCGCCACCGGACCCTCCGCGGAGCGCGCCCCGGGGGCCGGCACGGACTGAGCCGGGCCTAGGATGGAGCGACAGCCGGTCGCGTCCGCCGACTCCCGTCCCGTCCGGCAGACCCCGCCGCACCGGCAGATCCCGAAGGAGGGCGCGTTGCCCCACGAGGCCCGCACGAAGCAGACGAGCGCGCACGACCTGCGCGCGGAGGCGTTCGACCCGCCGTACCCCGACCCCGCCCCCGCGCTGGAGGCCGGCGCCGGGGCGGTCGACCAGCCGCGCGTCGCGGCGGCCGTGCGCGAGCTGCTGCTGGCGATCGGCGATGACCCGGACCGGGACGGCCTGCAGGGCACCCCGGGGCGCGTGGCGCGGGCGTACGCGGAGATGTTCGCGGGCCTGCACCAGGACCCCGCCGAGATCCTCGGGACGACCTTCGACATCGGCCACTCCGAGATGGTCCTCGTCAAGGACATCCCCTTCTACTCGACCTGCGAGCACCACCTCGTCCCGTTCCACGGGCACGCCCACGTGGGCTACATCCCCGGCCACGACGGGATGGTCACCGGCCTGAGCAAGCTCGCCCGCCTCGTGGACCTCTTCGCCCGCCGGCCCCAGGTCCAGGAGCGGCTGACCACCCAGGTGGTGGAGGCGATCATGGAGCACCTCCAGCCGGCCGGGGTGATCGTGGTGGTCGAGTGCGAGCACCTGTGCATGTCCATGCGCGGGGTGCGCAAGCCGGGCGCCAAGACCGTCACCTCGGCCGTGCGCGGACAGCTGCGCGAGCCCGCCACCCGCGCCGAGGCGATGAGCCTCATCCTGGGGCGCTGAGCACATGACGCCCCCCCTCCGCACCGACCCCGCGCACCGGCCCTCCGGCTGGGGCTCCTTCGAGAACCTGCCCACCGGGCGCACGCTGGTCATGGGCATCCTCAACGTCACCCCCGACTCCTTCAGCGACGGCGGCGAGCACGCCGGGCACGAGGCCGCGATCGCGCACGGGCTGCGCATGCTCGCCGAGGGCGCCGACATCGTCGACGTCGGGGGCGAGTCCACCCGGCCCGGCTCCGAGCGGATCGACCCCGCCGAGGAGCGGCGCCGGATCCTGCCCGTGGTCGAGGCCCTCGCCGCCGCGGGCGCGGTGCTCAGCGTCGACACCCTCCACGCCGGGACCGCCGAGGCCGTCCTGGACGCCGGGGCGCACATCGTCAACGACGTCTCGGGGCTGCGCGCGAGCCAGGACATGATCGACCTGGTCGCCGAGCGGCAGGCCCCCTACGTCCTCATGCACGCCCGCGGCCTGCCCGACGTGCAGGACTCCCGGGCCGTCTACCACGACGTGGCCGGGGAGGTGCTCGGGGAGCTCGAGGCGCTGACGGAGCGCTGCCTGGCCGCCGGCCTGGCCCCCGAGAAGCTGGTCCTGGACCCCGGGCTGGGCTTCGACAAGCGCGGGGCGCAGAACTGGGAGCTGCTCCGGGCGCTGCCACGCTTCACGGCCACCGGCCACAAGGTGCTCGTCGCGGCGTCCCGCAAGCGCTTCCTCGGCACCCTGCTCGAGCAGGACGGCGCACCGCGCCCCGCGGCCGGGCGGGACGCGGCGACGGCCGCGATCAGCGCGCTGTCCGCCCACGCGGGCGCGTGGTGCGTGCGCGTCCACGCCGTGCGCCCGAGCGCCGACGCCGTGGCCGCCGCGCACGCCTGGCGCGGCGTGGAGCCGGCCCTGCTGCGCCCCGCCGCCGACGCCGGCGTGCTGCCGGCGTCCTCCGGAGCGGACCGGTGAACCGCGTGCCGCGCGAGGACGCGGACGCCGCCCGGATGCGCGCCGGGGACCGGGCCGGCCGCCAGCACGTCCCGGTGTCCACCACCAGGGCCCCCGACCGCCGGGACCGGATCAACCTCCTGGGCATCGGCGCGGTGGGCTACCACGGCGTCTTCGACCAGGAGAAGCGCAGCGGCCAGCCCTTCTTCGTGGACCTCGTCATGTACCTGGACCTGGCCGCGGCGGGGGCCTCGGACGACGTCGCCCTGACCGCCCACTACGGCGAGGTCGCCGAGGAGGTGCGGGACATCGTCATCGGCCCCAGCGTCAACCTGCTCGAGACCCTCGCCGACCAGGTCGCCCGGCGGCTGCTCGCCCGCTTCCCGCTCGACGCGGTGGAGGTCACCGTGCACAAGCCCAAGGCGCCCATCGAGGTGACGTTCTCCGACGTCTCCGTCACGATCTACCGGGAGCGCTGAGGTGGGCACCCGGGCCGTCCTCGCCCTCGGCGCCAACCTCGGCGACCGGGAGGCCACCCTCCGCGGCGCCGCCCTCGAGCTGGCCGCCCACCCGCGGATCACGCTGGTCCGCGCCTCGCCCATCGTGCGCTCCCGGCCGGTCGGCGGACCGGCCGGCCAGGGGGACTACCTGAACGCGGTCGTCGAGGTGGAGACCGAGCTGAGCCCCTTCGGGCTGCTGCGGGCGTGCCAGGAGGTGGAGGAGCGCCACCACCGGACCCGGACGCAGCGCTGGGGCCCGCGCACCCTCGACGTCGACATCGTGGTCTACGGGGACCTGCGCCTGGACGAGCCGGACCTCACCGTGCCCCACCTGCGCGCCGGCACCCGCGCGTTCGTGCTCGTGCCCTGGGCCCTCATGGACCCCGGCGCGACGCTCGAGGGGCGCAGCGTCGCCGAGCTGGCCCGCCGGGCGGAGGACCTCGGCGGACTGGGGCCGGACACGATCCCCCTGCTGCCCGAGGACCCCGCTCCCGGCGGGGACGGGGACTGAGGGGGAGCCGCCGTGCACGTGCTCACGGTCCCGGCGCTGCTGATGTGCGCCGCCGCCGCCGGCGCCGTCGGCTGGACCGCCAACCGGCTGTCCACGGGCGCGGGCGGGCCGCTGCTGATCCTGCCGTGGGCCTCGCTCGCGGCCCTCGCCGCCGTGGCCGCGGCCCTGCTGGTGCTGGGCGTGCGGGTCAAGCGGCACCAGGACGGAGCGCGCCCGGAGCGTTTCGACCCGCTCGTGGCCGCCCGCACCGCGGCCGGCGCGCAGGCGGTGGCCTGGGCGGGGGCGATGCTGACCGGCTGGCACGCCGCCGTGGCCGTCGAGCAGCTCGCGCTGGTCTCCGTGCGCTCCGAGCAGGGCCCGCTGTGGGCCAGCCTGGTGCACGCCGGGGCCGGGCTCGTGCTCGTGGTGGTGGGCTGGATCGTGGAGGGCTTCTGCAAGCTGCCGCCGGACGATCCCGACGCGGAGGAGGGCGCCGAGTACCGTAGGGGGCGGCAGAAGGAGCTTCCCGAGGGAGAAGGTGGTTATGCCCGAGAGATCCGCCCACGGGCCCGTCGGCGGCCCCGTGGCGGGGACGCCCGGTGACCGGGTGCCCCTGAGCAACCCCGCGATCGACCCCGAGGGCCTGGCCTGGACCCGGGTCTCGCCCAAGCACCTCTCCGTGGTGGTGCTCTCCACCCTCCTCAGCACCCTCTTCTGGCTCGCCGCCCTCGGCTGGCCGGCGGTGCTGGCGGCCACGGGCGTGTGGTCCGGCGCCCCCCTGGGCCTGCTGCTGCTGCCGCCCGCGGCCGTCCTGGCGGCCGGGCTGCTCTCCGTGCTCCTGGCCCCGCGGCGGGTCCGGGCGATCGGCTACGCCGAGCGCGGCGAGGACCTGCTCGTGCGGCGCGGCCTGCTCTACCAGCGGGTCACGGTGATCCCCTACGGCCGGATGCAGTACGTGGACGTGTCGGTCTCCCCGCTGCAGCGCAGCTTCGGCCTGGCCACCGTGAAGCTGCACACCGCCGCCGTGGGCAGCCACGCCGAGATCCCGGGGGTGGAGCACGCCGAGGCGTCCCGGCTGCGCGAGCGGCTCACCGCGCGCGGCGAGGCCCTCCTGGCGGGCCTGTGAGCGCTGCCCCCGCCCCCGCGCCGGCCCCGCAGTGGCACCGTGTCCACCCGCTGACCCCGGTGGTCAAGGGCTGGCTCGCGATGGTCGTGATCGCGGGCGCCTTCGTCAACATCCTCCTCGACGACTTCCTCAACGCCTTCCTCGGCCGCGGGGACGCCGTGCCGCCCCAGGACTTCGACCCGGCCCGGATGGGCGCCGCCTTCTGGTGGGTGCTGGCCGGGCTCGTGGCGGTCGTGCTCCTCGTGTTCGCCGCGGCCGTGCTGGTCTCCTGGTGGTTCACCCGCTACCAGGTGACCCCGGAGCACGTGCGGATCCGCTCCGGGGTGCTCTTCCGGCAGGAGCGCCAGGCGCGGCTGGACCGGGTGCAGGCCATCGACATCCACCGCCCGTTCCTGCCCCGGCTGCTGGGGCTGGCGGAGCTGAAGTTCGAGGTGGCCGACGCCGGGCAGTCCGCGGTGTCCCTGTCCTACCTCACCCACCCCCAGGCGCGCGTGCTGCGCGGGGAGCTGCTGGGCCGGCTCGGCCTGGCCGCCCCGGGCCAGGACCCCGCCGCCCCGGCACCCGGTGCGGCGCCCGGCCTGCCCGTGCGGCGACCGGCCCCCTGGGCGGTCACCGGGGACCAGGAGCGCCCGGTGCTCGGCGTGCCGGTGCCGCGGCTGATCGGCTCCGTGCTCGCCTCGGGCTCGTCGGTCGCCCTGGCCGTGCTGCTGGCCGCCGCACCGGCCGCCCTGCTGGTGGACGCCCGTGCCGCCCCGGCGATGCTCGCCGCCTGGCTGCCCGGGCTGATCAGCTTCGGTGCGGTCTCCTACCGCCGGGTCGAGCAGGGCTACCACTTCCGGCTGCTGCGCGTCCCCGAGGGCATGCGCGTGCGCTACGGCCTGTTCAGCGTCCGCTCCCAGACCGTCCCGGCGGGGCGGATCCAGGCGGTGGGCGTGGACCAGCCGCTGCTCTGGCGGCCCTTCGGCTGGTACCGGGTGCGGGTCAACGTGGCCGGCTACGGGCCCGCGGCGGGGGAGGGCGACGCCATGCGCTCGACCCTGCTGCCCGTCGGAACCCTGCCCCAGGTGCACCAGGTCCTGCACCTCGCGCTGCCCGGCGCCCGGGACGGTGACCTCGCCGCGCTGCTGCGGGAGGGCCTGCACGGCCTGGGCGCGCAGGGCCGGTTCACCACCTCTCCGCGCCGGGCCCGGTGGCTCGACCCCCTCGTGCACCGCCGGACCGGCTTCGCCGCGACCGAGGACGTCCTCGCGGTCCGGTCCGGGCGGCTGAGCCGGCGCACCGCCGTGCTGCCGCACGAGAAGACCCAGTCGGTGGCCGTGAGCCAGGGCCCGCTCGAGCGGGCCCTGGGGCTCGCCGACGTCCAGCTGCACTCCACGCCGGGGCCCGTGAGCGTCATGGTCCCGCATCTCGACGCCGGGGACGCCCGGGCGCTCGCCGCGGCCCAGGCGGTGCACGCGGCCGGGGCCCGTAGACTGGCCGACGGCCCGAGCCACCCCCACACCCCCCGCCAGGAGAGACCATGAGCCACCCGTCCGACCGCCCGGGACGCCTCGGGGTCGGGGTCGTCAGCGCCGGGAAGGTGGGCGCCGTCCTGGGCGCCGCGCTGCGCGCCGCCGGCCACGCCGTCGTCGGCGTCAACGCCGTCTCCGAGGCCAGCCGGGACCGCGCCGAGGCCCTCCTGCCCGGCGTGCCCGTCCTCGAGGTCCCGTCCGTGCTCGAGCGCGCCGAGCTCGTGCTGCTCGCCGTGCCCGACGACGAGCTGCCCGGGCTCGTGCAGGGCCTCGCCGACGCCGGGCTGTGGCAGGCCGGGCAGCTCGTGGTGCACACCGCGGGCCGCTGGGGCACCCGCGTCCTGGACCCGGCCCGCCGGCTCGGGGCGATCCCGCTCGCGATCCACCCGGCCATGACCTTCACGGGCATGAGCCTGGACCTTGCCCGGCTGAGCGACTGTTCGTTCGGGATCACGGCCCCGGGACCGGTGCTGCCCATCGCCCAGGCGCTGGTGGTCGAGATGGGCGCCGAGCCGGTGGTCGTCGCGGAGGCCGACCGCCCGCTCTACCACGCGGCCCTCGCCCACGGCGCCAACCACCTGATGACCGTCGCCGGACAGTCCATGCAGGTGCTCCGCGACATCGGCGTCGAGCGCCCCGACCGGATGGTGGGGCCCCTGCTGCGCGCGACCCTGGACAACGCCCTGGCCGCGGGGGAGTCCGCGCTCACGGGACCCGTGGCCCGCGGCGACGCCGGGACCGTGGCCGCCCACCGGGACGCCCTCGACGAGTACGCCCACGGCCACGGGAGCGACGACGTCCTGCTCGCCTACCTGGACCTCGCCCGCGTCACCGCCCGCCGTGCCCTGGACCGCGGCCTGCTCGACCGCCCGCGCTACGACGCCGTGCTCGCCGCCCTCGAGCTCACCCGGGACACCGACGGCACCGAGGGCACCCGCGGCACCGGCGGAGAGGGCACGCTGTGAGCGACCCCATCGGCGCCCCCACCGGCGTCCCCCGCGTCTGCCGGGGCATCGAGGAGTTCCGGGCCGCGCTGGCCGACCGGCTCGGCGCGGCCCGGGACGGGGCGTCCGGTGAGCGGGCGTCGCTGGGCCTCGTGCCCACCATGGGCGCCCTGCACGAGGGGCACGGCCACCTGGTGCGCCTCGCCCGGCAGGAGAACACCGTGGTCGCGGTCTCGGTCTTCGTGAACCCGCTGCAGTTCGGCCCCGACGAGGACTTCGAGCGCTATCCGCGCACCCTCGAGGCAGACGTCGAGCTGCTCGGCCGGTTCGGCGCCGACCTCGTCTTCGCCCCGTCGACGGCGGAGATGTACCCGGACGGGGAGCCCCTCGTGCGCGTCACCTCCGGCCGGCTCGGCGCCGTGCTCGACGGCGCGAGCCGCCCCGGCCACTTCGACGGCGCCCTGACCGTGGTCAACAAGCTCCTCAACATCGCCGCCCCGCCCGGGCCGGCCGCGTTCCGGGCGTACTTCGGGGAGAAGGACGCCCAGCAGCTGCTTCTCGTGCGCCGGATGGTCGCCGACTTCGACCTGCCCGTCACCGTCCGGCCCGTGCCCATCGTGCGCGACGACGACGGGCTGGCGCTGTCCTCCCGCAACCGCTACCTCGACGCCGCGCAGCGCCGCTCCGCGCTCGTGCTCCCGCGCACCCTGCGGGCGCTCGCCGCCGGGGAGCTGGAGCTCGAGGCCGCCCGGCGGCGGATCGACGCCGAGGACGGGGTCCGGCTCGACTACCTCGTCGTCGTCGACCCCCGCACCCTGGCGCCGGTCGAGCCGGCGCCCGGCGCCCTCGCCCTCGTGGCCGCCCACGTGGGCGGCACCCGGCTGATCGACAACCTCGTGCTGTGAGGACCCCGGCCGGGATTTGACCCTCCCCGTTATCCTGGACAACTGTGACCAACGCGCAGAACACCTCCCCGACCGCCCAGGCAGAGGCCGAGCAGGCCGAGCTCTCGGACCAGATGCAGTTCCGCCTCGCCAAGCGCGCCCGGCTCCTCGAGTCGGGCCGGGAGGCCTACCCCGTGGGCGTGGAGCGCACGCACACCCTCGCCGAGGTGCGGGAGGCCCACGGCCACCTCGAGCCCGGCGAGGAGACCGGGCAGTTCGTCGGCGTGGCCGGGCGCGTGGTCTTCGTGCGCAACACCGGCAAGCTGTGCTTCGCCACCCTCCAGGAGGGGGACGGCACCCGCCTGCAGATGATGCTCTCCCAGGCGAAGGTGGGGGAGGAGTCCCTGGGCGAGTGGAAGTCCCTCGTGGACCTCGGCGACTTCGTCGCCGTGCACGGCGAGGTGATCGCCTCCCGCCGCGGCGAGCTCTCCGTGATGGCCGACGCCTGGACCATGGCGTCCAAGGCGCTCCGGCCCCTGCCCACGCTGCACAACGAGCTCAGCGAGGAGACCCGGGTGCGCCGGCGCTACCTCGACCTCATCGTCCGGCCCGAGGCCCGCGACGTCGTCGTGCAGCGGGCGCGGATCATCCAGACGGTGCGCAACGTCCTGGTGGAGCGCGGCTACGTGGAGATCGAGACGCCGATCCTGCAGCTCGTGCACGGCGGGGCCACGGCCCGGCCGTTCGAGACGCACCTCAACGCGTTCGACCAGGACATGACCCTGCGCATCGCCACGGAGCTCTACCTCAAGCGCGCCGTGGTCGGCGGGATCGAGCGGGTCTTCGAGATCGGGCGGGTCTTCCGCAACGAGGGCGTCGACTCCTCGCACAGCCCCGAGTTCACCACCCTGGAGGCCTACGAGGCCTACGCCGACCAGTTCACGATGGCTGAGCGGATCAAGGAGATCATCCTCGCGTGCGCCGACGCCCTGGGCGTCGACACCATCGAGACGGACAAGGGCACGATCGACCTGCGCGGGGAGTGGCGCTGGCTGTCCGTCTACCCCGCCCTCTCCGAGGCCGTGGGGCAGCGGATCACCCCGGAGACCCCCGTGGAGACCCTGCACCGGATCGCCGAGGAGCACGAGGTCCCCGTCGGCCCGATGTGGGACGCGGAGAAGTACGTGCTCGAGCTGTTCGGCGAGATCGTGGAGCCCACCCTGGTCCAGCCGACCTTCGTGTGCGACTACCCGCCCTCGGCGCAGCCGCTCGCCCGCCAGCACCGCTCCGAGCACGGCCTGATCGAGGCGTGGGACCTGATCATCGGGGGGATGGAGCGCGGCACGGCGTTCTCCGAGCTGATCGACCCCGTGGTCCAGCGCGAGCGGCTCACCGAGCAGTCCCACCGGGCCGCGGCCGGCGACGACGAGGCCATGCGGCTGGACGAGGACTTCCTGCGCGCCCTCGAGCACGGCGCCCCGCCCATGGGCGGCCTGGGCCTGGGCCTGGACCGGCTCATCATGCTCTTCACCGACCTGGGGATCCGGGAGACCATCCTGTTCCCCCTCATGAAGCCCGAGCAGGACTGAGCCCGGGCCGCGGCCGTGCCGCGGCCCCTCGCCGTCCCCAGCCTCCGCCCAGATCTCCCCGGGAGAATCGCACCCATGGAATACATCGCTGTCCTGCTGCCCTCGATCAGCATCGGCATCATCTTCTGGTTCATCCTCCGCTGGATCTTCCGCGGCGACCGCACGGAGCGCGCCGTCGAGTCCCGCTCGCAGGAGGACGCCGAGCGCTGGTACGAGGAGCTCAAGCAGCGCGACGGCGAGGACCTGCCGTTCGGCCACTCCCCGCGCCGCGGCCGCCGGACGGAGCGCTGAGCTCCCGGCCCCCGCCGCACCGTCTTTCGAATGAATTCGAATTGGCGCCCTGTTTGTCCGCCTTTTCGTGCTGTTGAATTCCGCCCGGTAATTGTAGGATAAACTCGACGACGCCGGGTGTTCGGGTCCGTCGGAGTTCTCCGGAATTCACGATCAGGATCATCCGGTATCACACGGGGGAATCAGCACCGCCTCAGGAAGCGCCGCTCTCGGCGCGGCCGGGCAGAGACGAGCGCCGAAAGGCGGAGGAGAGTTCCAGTTATGGCACAGACCGTGCAGATCATTCTCGAGGACGACCTCGACGGCGGGCCCGCGGAGGAGACCGTGCGCTTCGGCCTCGACGGCGCGCAGTACGAGATCGACCTCTCCGAGGAGAACGCCGCCAAGCTGCGCGACGCCGTGCGGCCCTTCATCGCCAAGGCCCGGCGCGCCCAGCAGGGCAAGCAGACGTCCAAGCAGGCCCGGCCCACCGGCAAGTCCAATCCGGACACCGCCGCCATCCGGCAGTGGGCCCGAGAGAACGGCCACCCGGTCTCCGACCGCGGCCGTATTCACCAGGACGTGCAGAAGGCGTACTACGACGCCCACAAATAAGAGCGCGCGTTCCGCGTCCGGCGGAATAGAGGAGGGGCTGGTCCGCCGGTCCCTCCTTTCCCTTTTCCTTCCGCCGGGCCCGTGCCCCTATCGGCCGCCGCGGGGCCCGGGCACGAAATGCCCCGGCATTCTTTTGATGACCTGCGCCTTTGCCGGTGCGGACGCGAACACCGGCATTTCCCCCGGGCTGTTCCGGGGACGGCCCGCGCCCCGGCCGTCCGGTCTTCTCGCCGGTGGCGAACAGCCCCCCGATCACCCCCTCGGGTGCGTAGCATCGGGTGCAGACATCGACTGAGGAGTATCCATGTTCGAACGCTTCACCGACCGCGCCCGCCGGGTCGTGGTGCTGGCCCAGGAAGAGGCCAGGATGCTCAACCACAACTACATCGGCACCGAGCACCTGCTGCTCGGGCTGATCCACGAGGGCGAGGGAGTGGCCGCCAAGGCGCTCGACTCGATGGGCATCACCCTCACCGGCGCCCGCGAGCAGGTCCAGGACATCATCGGACCGGGCCAGCAGGCCCCGTCCGGGCACATCCCCTTCACCCCCCGGGCCAAGAAGGTCCTCGAGCTCTCGCTGCGCGAGGCCCTCCAGCTCGGCCACAACTACATCGGCACCGAGCACATCCTGCTGGGCATCATCCGCGCGGGCGAGGGCGTGGCGGCGCAGGTGCTGACCAAGCTCGGCGCGGAGCCCCAGAAGGTGCGCTCCACCGTGCTGGAGCTGATCTCCGGCTACCAGGGCGGGGGCACCCCCGAGAAGGAGGGCGCCGGCGTGCGCTCGGCCGGCCAGTCCGAGGGCACGCCCGCGGGCTCGGCCGTGCTGGACCAGTTCGGCCGCAACCTCACCGCGGCCGCCCGCGAGGGCAAGCTGGACCCCGTCATCGGGCGGTTCCGCGAGATGGAGCGGGTCATGCAGATCCTCTCCCGGCGCACCAAGAACAACCCGGTGCTGATCGGCGAGCCCGGCGTGGGCAAGACCGCGGTGGTCGAGGGCCTGGCCCAGGCCATCGTGCGCGGCGACGTCCCGGAGACGCTCAAGGACAAGCACCTCTACACCCTGGACCTCGGGTCCCTGGTGGCGGGCTCCCGCTACCGCGGCGACTTCGAGGAGCGGCTCAAGAAGGTGCTCAAGGAGATCCGCACCCGCGGGGACATCATCCTGTTCATCGACGAGATCCACACCCTCGTGGGCGCCGGCGCGGCCGAGGGCGCGATCGACGCCGCCTCGATCCTCAAGCCCATGCTGGCCCGGGGCGAGCTGCAGACGATCGGCGCCACGACCCTCGACGAGTACCGCAAGCACATCGAGAAGGACGCGGCTCTCGAGCGCCGCTTCCAGCCGATCCAGGTGGACGAGCCCTCCGAGGCGCACGCCGTGGAGATCCTCAAGGGCCTGCGCGACAAGTACGAGGCGCACCACCGCGTCTCGATCTCGGACGACGCCCTCGAGGCGGCGGTGCACCTGGCCGCCCGGTACGTCTCCGACCGGTTCCTGCCGGACAAGGCGATCGACCTGATCGACGAGGCCGGTGCGCGCCTGCGCATCAAGCGGATGACCGCCCCGCCGGAGATCAAGGAGCTCGACGACCGCATCGTCGAGGTCAAGCGGCTCAAGGAGGCCGCGATCGACGGTCAGGACTACGAGAAGGCCGCCTCGCTGCGCGACACGGAGCAGAAGCTCATCGCGGAGCGGGACGACAAGGACCGTGCCTGGCGCGAGGGCGGCGACGAGCTCGCCGAGGTGACCCCCGAGGTCATCTCCGACGTCCTCTCCGCCTCCACGGGAGTGCCCGTCTACAAGCTCACCGAGGAGGAGACGGGCCGTCTCCTGCACATGGAGGACGAGCTGCACAAGCGCATCATCGGCCAGGACGACGCCATCAAGGCGCTCTCCCGGTCGATGCGCCGCACCCGGGCGGGCCTGAAGGACCCCAAGCGCCCGGGCGGGTCGTTCATCTTCGCCGGGCCCACGGGCGTCGGCAAGACCGAGCTCGCGAAGGCGCTGGCGGAGTTCCTGTTCGGGGACGAGGACGCCCTCATCACCCTGGACATGTCCGAGTACCAGGAGAAGCACACCGTCTCCCGGCTCTTCGGCGCCCCTCCGGGCTACGTGGGCTACGAGGAGGGCGGCCAGCTCACCGAGAAGGTGCGCCGCAAGCCGTTCTCGGTGGTGCTCTTCGACGAGGTCGAGAAGGCGCACCAGGACCTGTTCAACTCGCTGCTGCAGATCCTCGAGGACGGTCGCCTGACCGACTCGCAGGGCCGGGTGGTGGACTTCAAGAACACCGTGATCATCATGACCACGAACCTGGGCACCAAGGACATCTCCCGTGCCGTCCCGGTCGGCTTCCAGACCGGCGTGGACCCCGCGTCCAACTACGAGCGCATGCAGGCGAAGGTGCAGGACGAGCTCAAGGAGCACTTCCGGCCCGAGTTCCTCAACCGCGTGGACGAGATCATCGTCTTCCCGCAGCTCACCGAGAACGAGATCGTGCAGATCGTGGACCTGTTCGTGGCCCGGCTGCAGGAGCGGCTGCGCGACCAGGGCATGTCGATCGAGCTCTCCGACGCCGCGAAGCGGTGGGTCAGCCGCAAGGGCTACGACCCGTCCATGGGCGCCCGCCCGCTGCGCCGCACCATGCAGCGGGAGATCGAGGACCAGCTGTCCGAGAAGATCCTCTTCGGGGAGATCAGCACCGGGGAGAAGATCTTCGTGGACACCGAGGGCGAGGGGGACGGGGAGAAGCTGACCTTCTCCTCCACCCCGATGTCCGACCTCACCGGCGACGGCATGGTCGACCCGATGGGCGGCCTCGAGGACGTCGACGTCGCCCGCGGCGACGGTGAGAACCGCTCCGAGGGCTGAGCCGGCCCGGTGCCCGCCGAGGGGCCCGTCGCGCAACCGCGCGGCGGGCCCCTCGGCGTCCGCCCAAGTGGGGACGGTCACGCAGGCCGGCTCCGGCGGGCCGGCGGAGTTCGCAAGCGTACACTGGGGGTCGTGACCGACCTGCGCCTCCGACCCGCCCGCACCTCCGACGTCCCCGCCATCAAGGACCTCGTGGCCCCTCTGGCGCGCGCCGGGGTGCTGATCAACAAGGACACGGTCGCCTACTACGAGGGCATCCAGGAGTTCCTGGTGGTGGAGGCGGTCGGCGACGAGCAGGCCGGTCTCGTCGGCTGCGGCGCCCTGCACGTGATGTGGGAGGACCTGGGCGAGGTCCGCACCCTGGCCACCTCCGACGAGTGGCGGGGCCGCGGGGTGGGACGCACCCTGCTGGCCGGGCTGATCGAGCGGGCCCGCGCCGTGGGGGTCTCGCGCGTGTTCTGCCTGACCTTCGAGGTCGACTTCTTCAGCCGGCACGGCTTCGAGGTCATGCCCAACCAGAACCAGGTGCACCCCGACGTGTTCGCCGAGCTGCTGCGCTCGCACGACGAGGGCGTCGCCGAGTACCTGGACCTCGCCCGGGTGAAGCCCAACACCCTCGGCAACACCCGGATGCTGCTCCAGCTCAGCCCGGAAGACTGACCCCGGACGGTCCCGCGGCGGCCAGCCCGTCCCGCAGCAGCCCGTCCAGGGCGCGCCGGCGCTGCTCCTCCGGGGCGCCCAGCCCGTGCAGGGCGTCCAGGGCCCGCAGGGCCTCCGGCGCCAGTCCCGCGCCCGTGGCGACGTCCACGGGGCCCGTGAGGGAGGGCGCCGGCACCGGCGCGGACCCGGCCCGCAGCACGGCCATGATCGCCCCGCGGACCTGGCGGTCCGTGCCGTGCCAGGCCTGGCCGCGGGGCGCCTCGACGGGCTCGGGCCGGCCCGCGGCGACCCACGCGCACGCGTCCCGCACCGGGCACTGCTCGCAGCGGGGGGAGCGGGCCGTGCAGACGAGGGCGCCGAGCTCCATCACGGCCTGGTTCCAGCGCACGGCCAGGGCGTCGTCGGCGGGCATCAGCTCCTCCGCGAGGCGCAGCTCCGCGGCGGTCAGCGACCGCGAGGGCAGGGCCCGCCCCGTGACCACCCGGGCGTGCACGCGGCGGATGTTCGTGTCCACCACGGTCTGCCGGTCGCCGAAGGCGAAGACCGCGATCGCGGCGGCCGTGTAGGCGCCCACCCCGGGCAGGGCCAGCAGCTGCTCGTGCGCGGCCGGCACCCGGCCCCCGTGGTGCTCGGTGATCTCGACGGCGGCCGCGTGCAGCCGCAGGGCCCGCCGCGGATAGCCGAGCCGGCCCCAGGCGCGCACGGCCTCCCCGGTGCTCTCCGCCGCGAGGTCCGCGGGCCGCGGCCAGCGCTGCATCCACGCCCGCCACACGGGCAGCACGCGCACCACGGGCGTCTGCTGGAGCATGAACTCGCTGACCATGACCCCCCACGGGGAGCAGGACGGGTCCCGCCACGGCAGGTCCCGGGCGGCGTCGTCGAACCAGTCGGTCACGGCCCGGTGCAGGCCCGGCGGAGCGGGCTCCGCGGCGGCGGTCGGGGCAGTGTGCGGGGAGCTCATCGCAGTCCACTGTAGCCTGGGAGCATGGCGCAGAAGGGTTCCGGGAGCACCCCCCACGGACGGTCGGGGAACGGTCACGACGACGACCGACGAGCTCCCCGCGACCCCGGATCCCGGCGCTTGAGCCCCGAGGTGTACCGGCGCCGCCGGCTCGTGGCGGCCCTCGCGGCGGGCGTGCTGCTGGTGCTCGTGGCGGTGGGACTGGTCTCCGCGGTCGCGGGCATGCTCGGCTCCGGGGAGACGGAGGACGTCCCGGCGCCGGAGGCCGCCACCGCCTCGGCCGCCGCGGCCTCGGAGGAGCCCTTCGCGGACTTCACGCCGCGGCCGGACGAGAGCGCGTCGGCGTCCGGGTCCGCGTCCGCGCCCGCCACGGAGGGGCCGGTCGAGGAGTGCGGCCCCGACCTCGCCGTGCGGGCGTCGACGGACCGGGAGAGCTACCCCGAGGACGTCGAGCCGGTCCTCGAGCTGACTCTGGAGAACACCGGGGAGGAGCCCTGCCGCGTCAACGCGGGCACGTCCCAGATGGTCTACGAGGTGACCTCGGGGGCGGACACCGTCTTCGACAGCAGGCACTGCCAGGCCGGCTCCGAGGACGCGGAGGTGACGGTCGAGCCCGGACAGGAGGAGGTCGCCCGGCTGACGTGGAACCGCCTGCGCACTGCCGAGGGCTGCGCGGAGGCGGGGGGCGAGGCCCAGGCCGGGTACTACCGTCTCGTGACGTCCCTCGGGGAGCGCACCGCGGAGCCGGTGCCGTTCGTCCTGGAGTGAGCGCGCCGCGCGCGGCTCACATGAAGCGTTCGAGCAGGCTGGTCTCGGCCATCCGGGAGAGGGACTCGCGCACCGTGCGGGCCCGCTGCTCGCCGATGCCCTCGACCGCCTTGAGGTCCTCCAGGTTGGCGGCCATCAGGGACTGCAGGCCGTCGAACTGGCGCACCAGCCGGTTGGCGACCGCCCGCGGCATCGACTTGATGCCCTCCAGCAGCCGGTAGCCGTGCGGGTGCAGGTCCGTCTCGAGGCTGCCCTGCGGCTCGACGAGACCCACCGACACCGCGATCCGCTGCAGGTCGATGAGCTCCGTGGGCGTGAGCTCGGCGAGCCGCCCCAGTCCCTCCTCGATGCCCTCCGCGGGGGTGCCGTCGGGCAGGTAGTCGCGCAGCACCACGTCCGGCCCCGGGCCGGTGCCCGCGGTGAGCTCCTCGAGCTGCAGCGCGATGAGCCGCCCGTCCACGCCGAGCTCGAGCACGTACCAGCCGATCTCGGAGGAGATCCGCCGGACCATCTCCATGCGCTGGAGGGTCAGGGCCACGTCCCGCACCGTCACGGACGCCTCGATCTCGAGCGAGGAGAGGTTGCCGAGCACCTGCTCCATCCGGTGGCTGTAGTGCTCGAGGGTCTGCAGGGCCTGGTTGGCGCGGGCCATGATCGACTGGGAGCCCTCGATGGCGTACCGGGTCTCGCCCACGTAGATCGTGATGACGCTCATGGACTGGCTCACGGAGATCACCGGCACCCCGGTCTCCTTGGCGGTGCGCTCCGCGGAGCGGTGCCGGGTGCCGGACTCCGTGGTGCCGATCGAGGCGTCGGGGACGAGCTGCACCCCGGCCTTCAGGATGCGGGTGGCGTCCCGGTCGCAGATGATGGCGCCGTCCATCTTGGCCAGCTCCCGCAGCCTGGGCGCGGTGAAGTCGGTGTCGATGTCGAAGCCGCCGGAGCAGATGGCCTCGACGGAGCGGTCGAAGCCGAGCACGAGCAGCCCGCCCGTGCGCCCGCGCAGGATCCGCTCGAGACCGGTGCGCAGTTCCGTGCCGGGTGCGATGCGGGCCAGCGTCTTGCGCAGTGCGTTCTCAGGGGTCTTCGCCACGGTCACATCATACGGCCGCGGCGGTCTGCCGGTTCCGGGCGGGCGCGGCGGCGGACCGGGGGAAGAGCAGCTCCATGGCGTCGCTGATGGTGGTCACCTCCCGGACGGTGAACCCCGCCGGGGCGGGGCCCGGGCCGGTGGGGCTCGCGGGCACGACCGCGTGGGTGAAGCCCAGCCGGGCGACCTCCTGGATGCGGCGCCCGATGCCGGGGACGGGCCGCACCTCGCCGGCCAGGCCCACCTCCCCGAAGCACACCAGGCGCTGCGGCAGGGGCCGGTCCTGCGCGGCCGAGGCCAGCGCCATGGCCACGGCGAGGTCGGTGGACGGCTCCGTGAGCCTCACCCCGCCGACCGTGGAGACGTAGCAGTCCAGCCCCGCCAGGTTCACGCCGGCCCGCCGCTGCAGCACGGCGAGCAGCATGGCGACCCGCTGGGAGTCCAGGCCGGCGGTGGCCCGCCGGGGCTGGGCGGTGGAGGAGCGGTCCAGCAGTGCCTGCACCTCGGCGAGCAGGGGCCGGCGGCCCTCCAGGGTCACCGTGAGGCACGTGCCGGAGACGGGCAGGGCCGTGCGGGAAACGAACAGGCCCGAGGGGTCCTCCACGCTCGTGATCCCGGTCTCGGTGAGGTCGAAGCAGCCGACCTCGTCCGTGGGGCCGTAGCGGTTCTTGACCGCCCGCAGCAGCCGGATCCGGGAGTGCTTCTCGCCCTCGAACTGGCACACGACGTCCACCAGGTGCTCGAGCAGTCGCGGCCCGGCGATGGAGCCGTCCTTGGTCACGTGCCCCACGAGCAGCGTGGTCATGTTCCGCTTCTTGGCCGCGGCGATCAGGGAGGCGGCGACCTCCCGGACCTGCGTCACCCCGCCCGCGGAGCCCTCGACCTCGGCGCTGGCCAGCGTCTGCACGGAGTCGACCACGAGCAGGCGGGGGGAGATCTTCTCGATGTGGCCCAGCGCCGTGGCCAGGTCCGTCTCGGCGGTGAGGTACAGGGTGGGCGCCACGGCGTCGATCCGGTCCGCGCGCAGCTTCACCTGCGCCGCGGACTCCTCGCCGGTGACGTAGAGGACGTCGCGGGTGCCCTCGCCCGCGCCCTCCGCGAAGCGTGCGGCGACGTCGAGCAGCAGCGTCGACTTCCCGACCCCGGGCTCGCCCGCCATCAGCACGACCGCGCCGGGGACCAGTCCGCCGCCGAGGACCCGGTCCAGCTCGGGCACCCCGGTGGGCGCGGAGGCCGCCACCGTGGCGTCCACCTGGGCGATGGGACGGGCGGGCTCGGCGATCGACCGGGCGGCCGTGGTGCGGGCCTTGTGCTCGCCGATCTCCTCGACCGTGCCCCACGCCTGGCACTCCCCGCAGCGGCCCACCCACTTGGCGGTGCTCCAGCCGCACTCGGTGCAGCGGTAGGCGGGGGAGTTGCGGCGGGTGCGGGTGCTCATGGCGTCCAGGCTAGCCGCCGCCTCGGACGGCCCAAGCGCCGCGGCCGGCTCAGCGCAGGTCGAGGAAGGCGCGCAGCTCCGCGAACGCCCCGGGCACCACGGAGTAGTGCGCCCACTTGCCGCGCTGCTCGCGGGTGAGCAGCCCGGCCTCGACCAGCTTCTTCATGTGGTGGCTGACCGTGGGCTGGCTGATGCCGAGGTCGTCCGTGAGGCTGCAGACGCACACGGTGTCGCAGCCCTGGGCGGCCACGTGGGAGAGCAGGCGCAGCCGGGTGGGGTCGGCCAGGGCCTTGAGCAGGCCCGCCACGCGCCGGGCGTCGTCGTGACCCATGGGCCCGCCCGAGAGCGAGCAGCACTCCGTGGCCGGCGCGCCGGGGGCGCACCGGTCGGCGGTCCCGGCGTCGGCCGTGCTGTCGAGGTCCGGAGCGGGAGTCATCCCCCCATCCTACATTGACGGGCGTCGATGTGACCCGTACTGTGCGGGATAGATGCCCGTCGATGTGAAGAGGTTCGCCCGCCCATGAGCACCACCACCGCCCCCGCTGCCTCCCACGGGGTGATGAAGGACCTGTCCTTCCTCGACCGCTGGCTGCCCGCCTGGATCATCGCGGCCATGGTCGCCGGCCTGCTGCTCGGTCGCTTCGTCCCGGGCTTGAACACCGCCCTGGAGGCCGTGCGGATCGGCGAGGTGTCGCTGCCCATCGCGATCGGGCTGCTGGTGATGATGTACCCGGTGCTGGCCAAGGTCCGCTACGACGAGACCCACCGCGTGGCCGGCGACAAGCGCCTGATGGGGGCGTCCCTGGTGCTGAACTGGATCGTCGGGCCGGCGCTGATGTTCGCCCTGGCCTGGATCTTCCTGCCCGACCTGCCCGAGTACCGCACGGGGCTGATCATCGTGGGCCTGGCCCGCTGCATCGCGATGGTGCTGATCTGGAACGACCTCGCCTGCGGGGACCGGGAGGCCGCCGCCGTGCTGGTGGCGGTCAACTCCGTGTTCCAGGTCATCGCCTTCGGCGCCCTGGGCTGGTTCTACCTCCAGGTCCTCCCGGCCTGGCTGGGCCTGGCCACCACCTCGGCCGAGTTCTCGGTGTGGTCGATCGTGCTGAGCGTCCTGGTGTTCCTCGGGATCCCGCTGGTCGCCGGGTTCCTCACCCGCACCCTGGGCGAGAAGGCCAGGGGCCGGGAGTGGTACGAGACCACGTTCCTGCCCAAGCTCGGTCCCTGGGCCCTGTACGGGCTGCTGTTCACCATCGTCCTGCTCTTCGCCCTGCAGGGTGACGCCATCACCTCCAACCCCTGGGACGTGGCCCGGATCGCCCTGCCCCTGGTCGTCTACTTCTTCCTCATGTTCGGGGTGGCCCTGCTGGCCTCCCGGGCGCTGGGACTGAACTACGCGAAGTCCACCACCGTGGCGTTCACCGCCGCCGGCAACAACTTCGAGCTCGCCATCGCCGTGGCCATCGGCACCTTCGGAGTCACCTCCGGACAGGCCCTGGCGGGCGTGGTCGGCCCCCTCATCGAGGTGCCCGTGCTCGTCGCGCTGGTCTACGTGTCCCTGTGGGTGGGCCGGAAGCTCTTCCCCGGCGATGCCACCGTCCCCACCCGCTGACCCCCAGATCCAGGAGCAACCGTTGAGCGAGACCACCCAGCCTTCCGTCCTGTTCGTGTGCGCCAAGAACGGCGGCAAGTCCCAGATGGCCGCCGCCCTCATGGAACACCACGCCCGTGGGGCGGTAGAGGTCCACTCCGCCGGCACGAAGCCCGGCAGCAAGATCAACGCCCTGTCCGCCGAGGTGGTCGCCGAGGTCGGTGCGGACATGTCCTCCGGAACGCCGAAGCCCATCGACCCCGAGCTGCTGCGCCGGGTCGACCGGGTGGTCGTACTGGGCGATGAGGCGAGGGTCGAGCCGGTCGAGGGGATGACCGGAACGATCGAGACCTGGCACACCGACGAGCCCTCCGTCCGCGGCATCGAGGGCGCGGAGCGGATGCGCCTGGTCCGCGACGACATCGACACCCGGGTCCGGCGGCTGCTGGACGAGCTGACCGCGGAGCGCACGGACCGGCCCAGCGTCCTGTTCGTGTGCGTGCACAACGCCGGGCGCTCGCAGATGGCCGCCGCCTACCTCAGCCACCTCTCCCGGGGGCGCATCGAGGTGCGCTCGGCCGGCTCCGCGCCGGCGGACTCCGTGAACCCGGCCGCCGTGGCGGCGATGGCCGAGGAGGGCATCGACATGAGCGCCGAGACCCCCAAGGTCCTCACCGACGAGGCCGTGCAGGACTCCGACGTGGTCATCACCATGGGCTGCGGGGACGCGTGCCCGTTCTACCCGGGCAAGCGGTACGAGGACTGGGCGCTGGCGGACCCGGCGGGGAAGGGCGTGGAGTCCGTGCGCCCCATCCGGGACGAGATCAGGGCCCGGATCCAGCAGCTGATCGCGGAGCTCCTGCCCGGCGAGACCGCCGGCTGAGGGGCCTCGGGGCCGGGACCGTCCCGGCTCAGGCGCGGTCCCAGCCCTCGAGCCGGGGGAGCTGGTCCCGCGCCTCGTCGTGCGTCATCCCGGCCGCCTCCAGCAGGTCCACGACCATCGGGCGCATGTCCAGTACCAGGGTCTCGCCCTCCATGGTGCGCACCCCCATCTGCCCGGGGTGCAGGCGCCCGGCCACGTTCGCCAGCTCGTTGCGGGCCTGGCGAAGGTAGCTCTCCCGGGAGCCGGGGGAGGCCACCGCGAGCGCGTTGCCCAGGGTGACGACGGCGTCCGCGAGGTCCTCGAGGGCGGCGCTCATGGCGGCCACGGCCTCGTCGGAGAGCGTCACGTGGTTGAGCACGGAGGCGAGGCGGCGGGTGAGCACCCGGGCGTTGCGCACGGCGAGGTCCAGGTAGCGGATGGAGTGGGCGATCCCCTCGACCTCCGCGCGGCGGCCGCGGTAGAGCGGCGAGGCCGTGGCGATCTCGAGGGCCGACTTCAGTCCGGACGTCACCGAGTCCACCAGCGGCTGGGTCTGCCGGGCACGCACGAGGGCGTGCCAGGCGGCGGTGGCGTCGTAGTCCTCCATGGCCCGGCTCGCCTCCCGGAGCACCCCGGAGAACTCGTCGACGAGCGCCCGCAGGCCCTGGCGCGGCTGGCTCCGCGGGTCCGTGGGCACGAAGTAGGCCATGGCCAGGGCGCACAGCCCGCCCACGACCGCGTCCGTGGACCGCGCGAAGACCCCGTCCTGGGACGGCGGCAGCAGGACCACGAGCACCGACTGCAGCCCCATCTGGGTGGTGAACAGCGTGCCGTTGTCCAGGAAGCGGGCGAGCAGGATCGAGGTCATCAGGACCACGCCGGCCTGCCAGACGCCCGTGCCCAGGACGTGGATCAGCGTGTCCCCCACGGCGATGCCGAGGGTGCAGCCGATCGAGACCTCGAGGACCCGCCGGTAGCGCAGCCCGTCCTTCGCGAAGCCCAGGGCCACGAGGGCCGCGGTGGCCGCGAAGATGGGCCCGGAGTGGCCCAGCAGCTGCTCCGCGATCACGTAGGCGCCGACGCTGGCGACCGTGATCTGGAAGCTCTGGAGCAGCCCCGTCCGGACCCGCGTCACACCGATCCGGGTGCGGCTGCGCACCGCGCGGGCCGCGGCTCGCGCACGGTTGCCTGGCTGCATGGGGCCATCCTAGGCGAGCAGCACGGGACCGCCGGTGCGGGGGGCCGGAGCCCCCGCACCGGGCCGGGATCGGGTGGGCGCGGTGTGAGATGTGCAACGACGGCACGGCTGCGGGGGGCGGTGTTCACCCTCCGTTCACCTTCACGGGCCAATCTGGCCACCTGCGCTCCCTAGCGTCTCTCGGTGAGAGGTCCGCGGCCCGCCCGCAGATCCACCTCTCGCACCGGCCCGGAACTCTGCCGGCGCCACATCGAACGACGGCCCCTCGACGGGGCACCACTGTGATCTGAAGGGGCTACTCAAGTGAAGGTTTCCCACCTCGGCCGTTCCGCAGCCGTTCTCGCCATCGGCTCGCTCGCGCTCACCGCGTGCGGTTCGGACAACGCCACGGGCGAAGGCTCCGGCTCCACCGAGACCTCGGCCGCCGGCGCCGGCGTCTCCGGCACGCTGACGGGTATCGGCGCGTCCTCGCAGCAGGCCGCCATGACCGCGTGGCAGAACGGTTTCCAGGAGGCCAACCCCGAGGCCACGGTGCAGTACTCCCCGGACGGCTCGGGTGCCGGCCGCGAGGCCTTCACCGCCGGCGGGGCGGACTTCGCGGGCTCCGACGCCTACCTCGACGACGAGGAGTACGAGGCGTCGAAGGAGGTCTGCGGCCCCGACGGCGGCTTCCACGTCCCGGCCTACATCTCCCCGATCGCGGTGGCCTTCAACCTGCCCGGCGTCGACACCGTGAACATGGACGGCGAGACCATCGCCCAGGTCTTCACCGGCGAGATCACCGAGTGGAACGACCCGGCGATCGCCGAGCAGAACCCCGACGCGGAGCTGCCGGAGACCCCGATCACCGTGGTGCACCGCAACGACGAGTCCGGCACCACCGAGAACTTCCAGGAGTACCTGGCCGCGGCCGCCCCCGAGGTGTGGACCGAGGAGGTCTCCGGCAACTGGCCGTCCCAGTGGGCCGCGGAGAACAACAAGGGCACCGCCGGCGTGGTCCAGTCCGCCGGCGCCACCGAGGGCGCCATCACCTACGCGGACGCCTCCGCCGTGGGCGACCTCGGCACCGTGGCCGTGGGCGTCGGCGAGGAGTATGTGAACTACTCCCCGGAGGCCGCCTCCGCCGCCGTCGAGAACTCCTCCCCGGTCGAGGGCCGCGCCGAGTACGACATGGCGATGGACCTGGAGCGCGACACCACCGAGTCCGGGACCTACCCGATCGTGCTCGTGTCCTACGAGATCTTCTGCCCGCAGTACGATTCCCAGGAGACCGCTGACCTCGCGAAGGCGTTCGGCGAGTACGTCATCAGCGAGGAGGGGCAGCAGGCGGCGTCCGAGGCCGCCGGTTCCGCTCCCATGTCCGAGAGCCTGCGCACCGCCGCGCAGGAGGCGATCGACCAGATCACGGTCGCCGGCTGATCCAGTTCTGCTGGTCCCGTTCGGTGCGGGCCCGGGCCCTTCCGCCCGTGCCCGCGCCGAACGGGACATTCGTGTGTGAGGCGCCTTCCCCGTGAGGCGCGTCACCGGACCCACGCGCCGGGGCACCACCCCGTCCCGGCGCCATCCGTGTCAGGCAATCGAAGGGGCACCCGACATGTCCACCACCGTCACCACCAGGAAGACCGCCGCCGGCGGCAAGGCGGGCGACTCGATCTTCTCCGGGCTCAGCCTCGGGGCCGGCGTGCTGATCCTCGCCGTCCTGGCGGCCGTGGCGCTGTTCCTGTTCCTGCAGGCGCTGCCCACCTTCCAGGCCCCGGCCGAGGAGATCTCCGGCGGGGCCGGCTTCTGGTCCTACATCTGGCCGATGGTCATCGGCACGGTGATCGCGGCCGTGATCGCCCTGGTGATCGCCACCCCGATCGGCGTGCTGGTGGCCCTGTACATCTCGCACTACGCGCCGGCACGGATCGCCAAGCCCGTGGGGTACGTCATCGACCTGCTGGCGGCGATCCCGTCGGTGATCTACGGAGCCTGGGGCACCACGGTCCTGGCCTCCTCGGTGGTGCCCTTCTACGACTGGCTCTCGACCAACCTCGGGTTCGTCCCGATCTTCGGCGGCCCCGCGTCCCAGACCGGCAAGACCATGCTCACGGCCGGGATCGTGCTGGCCATCATGATCCTGCCGATCATCACGGCGATGTCCCGGGAGCTGTTCGTGCAGACCCCGAAGCTCCACGAGGAGGCGGCGCTGGCCCTCGGCGCCACCCGGTGGGAGATGATCCGGATGACGGTGCTGCCCTTCGCCCGCCCCGGCATCATCTCCGCGGTGATGCTCGCCCTGGGGCGCGCGCTGGGTGAGACCATGGCGGTGGCCCTGGTGCTCTCGAGCGGACCGCTCACCGCGTCCCTCGTTCAGTCCGGCAACCAGACCATCGCGGCGGAGATCGCCCTCAACTTCCCGGAGGCCTACGGCCTGCGGCTGTCCGAGCTCATCGCCGCCGGACTGATCCTCTTCGTGATCACCCTGGTCGTGAACATGATCGCCCGCGCCATCGTCGCCCGCTACAAGGAATTCTCGGGAGCCAACTGATGTCCTCCACCGCCTTCCGCAGTCCCACGCCCGTGCGCCCGTCCTCGCCCCGCCGGTCGATGCTCACCCGCAACCAGAAGCCGAAGTGGCTGGTGCCCGTGATCGGTGCCGGCGCCGTGGTGGTGGGCGCCGCCCTCGCGGCGCTCCTGGGCTTCTCCACGGCCCTCTGGGCCGTCCTCGCCGCCGCGGTCTTCCTGGTCGCCGCGCCGATCGTCGTCTCGATGATCGAGGGCGGGCGCAAGGGCGCGGACTCCCTGATGACCTACCTCGTCTACACGGCCTTCGTCCTCGCGGTGATCCCGCTGATCTCCGTGATCTGGACGGTGCTCGCCAACGGGCTCCCCGGGCTGACCTCCAACCTGCTGCTGACGTCCATGAACGGTGTCACCGGCGCCACGGACAACGCCGCGGCCGCCGGGGACGGCCCGGTGCTGGGCGGTGCGTACCACGCGATCGTGGGCACCGTGTCCATCACCTTCTGGGCCACCCTGCTGTCGGTCCCGATCGGCCTGCTGACGGCCATCTACCTCGTGGAGTACTCGCGGGGCGGCTGGCTGGGGCGGGGCATCACGTTCTTCGTGGACGTCATGACGGGCATCCCCTCCATCGTGGCCGGCCTGTTCGCCGCGGCCCTCTTCGGCCTCCTGTTCGGCCCGTCCACCCGCTTCGGCTTCGTCGCGGCGGTCGCGCTGACCGTGCTGATGATCCCCACGGTCGTGAAGAACACCGAGGAGATGCTGAAGATCGTCCCCAACGAGCTCCGCGAGGCCGCCTACGCCCTGGGCGTGCGCAAGTGGCGGACGATCCTCAAGGTGGTCATCCCCACGGCGATCTCCGGGATCGCCTCCGGCGTGACCCTGGCGATCGCCCGGGTCATAGGGGAGACCGCTCCGCTGCTCGTCACCGCCGGCTTCGCGACCGCCATCAACTGGAACTCGTTCTCCGGGTGGATGACCACGCTGCCCACGTTCATCTACTACCAGATCATGACGCCCACGTCCCCGACGAGCCCGGACCCCTCGCAGCAGCGGGCGTGGGCCGCGGCGCTGCTGCTGATCCTGATCGTGATGCTGCTCAACCTCGTCGCCCGACTGGTCGCGAGGGCGTTCGCCCCCAAGGTCGCCGGCCGCTGACGCGCCCCGCACCCCGATCCCGCACGCACCCCTGCGAGAAAGAAGCAAGGAACACACATGTCCAAGCGAATCGACGTCGACCACCTCAATGTCTACTACGGCGACTTCCTGGCCGTCGAGGACGTCGGCATGGGGATCGACGCCCGGTCGGTGACCGCGTTCATCGGCCCGTCCGGCTGCGGCAAGTCGACCTTCCTGCGCACCCTCAACCGCATGCACGAGGTCATTCCCGGCGCCCGCGCCGAGGGCCAGGTGCTCCTCGACGGGGAGGACCTCTACGGCCCCGGCGTGGACCCCGTGGTGGTGCGCTCCATGATCGGGATGGTCTTCCAGCGCCCCAACCCGTTCCCCACCATGTCCATCCGCGACAACGTGCTCGCGGGCGTGAAGCTCAACAGCAAGCGGGTCTCGCGCGGTGACGCCGACGCGCTCGTGGAGAGCTCCCTGCAGGGCGCCAACCTGTGGAACGAGGTCAAGGACCGCCTCGACAAGCCCGGCTCGAGCCTCTCCGGCGGCCAGCAGCAGCGCCTGTGCATCGCCCGGGCGATCGCGGTCAAGCCGGACGTGATCCTCATGGACGAGCCGGCCTCCGCCCTGGACCCGATCTCCACGCTCGCGATCGAGGACCTGATCAACGAGCTCAAGCAGGACTACACCGTGGTGATCGTGACCCACAACATGCAGCAGGCCGCGCGGATCTCGGACCGGACCGCGTTCTTCAACATCCAGGGCACCGGCAAGCCGGGCAAGCTCATCGAGTACGGCCCCACCTCCGAGATCTTCAGCAACCCCCGGGAGAAGCAGACGGAGGACTACGTCTCCGGCCGCTTCGGCTGAGCCGCCCCGGCACCGACGACGACGGGCGCCGGTCACCTCCGCGGAGGCGACCGGCGCCCGTCGTCGTCGGTGCGTCCGCCCCGGCAGGCAATGCTCCGGGGCCGGCGGCCCGGGGCCCGCGGCGGCGCCGCTGCGGCGTCTAGAGCAGCGGTGAGAGGGCGAGCAGGAGCGTCCCGGAGAGCACGCCGCAGGCCGGGACGGTGAGGACCCACACCAGCAGGACCCGCCGCACCACCCGGACGTTGACCGTGTGGAAGCGCTGCTGCCGTCCCGCGCCCAGGATCGCGGCGGCCGTGGTCTGGGACGTGGACATCGGCACGGGGATCAGCGTCCCGCCCAGGAACAGCAGGGACCCGGCCACGCCCTGGGCCACCGCGCCGCGGAACGGGTCGGTCGTGATCATCCGGGAGGACAGGGTGTAGGCGATCCGCCAGGCCCCGAACAGGGTGCCCACGGCCAGTCCGGTCGCCACGAGCAGGAACAGCCAGGGGCCGGCCCCGCCCGCCAGCGGGTCCTGGAGGCCGGCGCACAGCAGCAGCGTGGCGAGGACCCAGACGGCTCGGCGGCCGTGGTGGATGCCGTGCCCGAAGGAGACGGCCGCCGCCCCGATGGCCAGGACGAGCCGGGAGCGGAACGTGGTGGCGTCCGGCTCCGAGTGCCGCAGCAGGTGCAGCAGGGGGACCACGAGCACCCAGGCCGCGGCGTAGGCGACCAGCGGCGCCAGCACCAGGGGCACGACGACCTGGTAGAAGGCCGTGGCCGTGAGCGGGTCCACCGCCGGGAGCCCCACGGCGCGGGCGCCCAGCAGGGCGCCGAGCAGCCCGCCGGCCAGTGCCGTGGTCGAGGAGCTGGGCATGCCCCACCGCCACGTGAGCAGGTTCCAGCCGATCGTGGTCACCAGGGCGCAGACGATCGTCGCGGAGCCCACCACGCTGTGCGGCACGGGGACGCCCGTGATGACCCAGTCCGCGAGCAGGTACGCGGCGGCCCACACGCCGGCGACGTTGACGAGGGCGGTGAACACCAGGCCCACCCGGGGCGTGAGCGCGCGGAAGCGCACCGGCAGGGCGAGGGCGTTGGGGGCGTCGTGGAAACCGTTGACGACGGTGTGGGTCACGGCCAGGGCGATCCCGAGGACGGTCAGGGCCGTCAGCACGGGCTCAGGACTCCGCCACGACGATGCGGCCCACCTCGGTCGAGACCCGCACCAGGGCCCGGGCGGCCCCGGCGAAGCGCCGGACGGCGCGCTCGCGCCACATCGCGGGGATCGCCTTGTGGTTCTCGAGCAGGTGGCCCATGTGCAGCTGGTAGATGCGCTCGGACTGCTTGCCCAGCCGGAGCATCTCGTACCAGTAGTCGTCCAGGCCCTGGAGGCTGCCGAGGTCGCGCATCGCCCGGGTGGTCAGCTCGGACATCCGCTCGATCACCCCGAGCTGGTCCGTGGCGTAGGAGGGCGGCCGGCTGAGGGCGTAGGCGACGTGCGCCTCCGCGACCGCCAGCAGCTCCTCCGCGGCCTTGTTGAGCCAGTGGCCCAGGATGTAGACGTCCTGCCGGGGGATGGGGATCACGAACGTGGAGCGCACCGTGGTCATCACGGAGAAGTACAGGTCGGTGGAGCGGGCCTCGCACTCGCGGATCGCGTCGAGGGTCGCGGTGTCCGTCTCGGGGGAGCCCATCAGCTCGGACAGGAGCCGCACGGTCTCCGTCACCTGTCCCGACATGTCGGCCAGCAGGTCCAGGACCAGCTCGTCCTCCGGGAAGATGCGAAGCGCCATGTGTTGACCGTCCTGGGCGTCGTGACCTGCGCCGCGGAGCACGGCGGATCCCACTGTACATGGGGCCGCCGGGCGGCCCGGGGGCGGCCCGTGGTCCCGGAAGGAGGAGGGGGCGGTGCCGGACCGGGAGCGCCTCTCGGCGGAAGGCCGCTCGTGGCGGCTATGTGATGGAGCCCGGGGCTGCCGCGGCCCGGCACCTGGGTTCCATGGTAGTCGACGTGCTCGTGGGGCCAAGTCCTGCGGCTGTGGGCTCCCGCACGGCGGGACCTCCGCACGCCCGGACGGCGGGGCTCAGTCGAGGTGGCCGCGGCGCCACTGGTGCGCCGCGGCCTCGAGCTCCTCCGCGGTCCGCTCGAGCCGCTGGGTGAGGGCCACGGTGCTCGGCGCCCGGGCCGCGTCCGGGTCCACGACCGGCATCTGCCCGGTGTCCGCCAGCCGGATCCGGCCGAGGGCGATCACGCGGCAGAAGGCCGCGAACCGGTCCAGGGCGACGTCGAACTCCCCGTTGAACGCGCCGGAGAGGATCGCGTCCGCCATCGAGGTGATCTCGTCCGCCCCGGGGGGCTCCGCGACGCCGGCCACCACGTGCGAGACCTGCGCGGTGCCCCGTCCCGCCGTGAAGTAGCGGCCCATCCGCACCGGGTCCTTGCGCACCCCCGCCCGCAGGGCGTAGAGCCGCCAGAGGGCCCCGGGC
This sequence comes from Kocuria sp. UCD-OTCP, assembly GCF_000349605.1. Classification (NCBI taxonomy): domain Bacteria; kingdom Bacillati; phylum Actinomycetota; class Actinomycetes; order Micrococcales; family Micrococcaceae; genus Kocuria; species Kocuria sp. UCD-OTCP. The sequence goes on along the minus strand of NZ_AOSQ01000002.1, from coordinate 76,555 downwards.
AGGGACACCGCCGGGGCCTCGGCCCACATCTCGGCGATCCCCTCCAGGCCCTGCTCGTCGGTCAGCTCGATGAGCCGCCGGCTGATCTCGGGATCGTCGCTGGCGCGCCCGCGGGAGACCAGGGCGTGGGCGGCGAGGTGGGCCGCCTCGGACACGCGGGCCGGGTCGGGGCCGCCCTCGTGCGCTTCGAACTGCTCCGGGGAGAACTTCACCGGCTTGTGGTGGCGGGGCGCGTCGCTCATGCGTCCAGCGTACGGCCGTGGCCCGCGGCGGGCCACGGAGCGCTCACCAGTCGCTGGTCGAGGCGTGCACCGCCGCGTCCCGCCACTGCTGGTCGGTCTGCTCGAAGCCGTCCCGGGCCAGCGCCTTCCACAGCCGCAGCCCCAGGGCGGGCTCCTCCTGCTCGAGCTCCGCGAGCGCCTGCGGGAGCAGCACCCGCGCGGTGACGTCGGTGACGGCGCTCAGGGTCGCGTGCTGCTTGTTCCCGGTGCCGAGGGCCAGCTCCCCGAAGCTCATCCCCGGGCCGAGGACCTGCAGCTCGATCCGCTCGCCGGTGGGCGTGCGCAGGGACATCGACACGCTGCCGCTGACGATGAGGTGGATGCCGGCGAAGTTCTGCCCCGTGCGCAGGATGTTCTCCCCGGCCGCCCACGTCCGCTCGACGGTCCGGGCGCGGAGGTCCCGGGCGTCCTCGGGGTCCAGCCGGGAGAACAGCTCGGACTCCACGGGCTTCACCCGGGACGGGGTGCACTCCGGGCCGCCGTGCTCCTCGAGCAGCCGGTCCTCGACCCACTTGATGGCCGCGGCCCGGCTGGGGAACACCTCGAGCGGCGGTTCGCCCCCGAAGGAGCCGGCGAAGCCCGGGTCCGTGGCCACCGCCACCACGGTGCGGCCCGCCGCCTGCAGCTCGGCCCGGGTCTTGGCCAGGAGCGGCATCGCGTACTCCGCGATCACGTCCACCCGGCGCATGTCCACCACCACGTACGAGGCCTCGTAGGCGACGTCGCGGACGGTGCGGATCGCGGTCTCCGTGCCCGTGAACAGCAGGTCGCCCTGGAGCTCCACGACGACGGCGTCCTTGCCGTGGTCGGCCAGCACCGCCTCGGCCTCGGCGTTGCGGCGGACCAGGGAGGGGGACTGGTCGATCGGGTAGCTGGCGCGCACCGTGGAGCGGGCCACGCGGGCGGTGTGGGTGAAGTGCAGGTCGAGGTCCTGGGAGAGCCGCTCGCAGGCGAGCACCCCGCGCACGCTGTTGCCGTGCCGGTCCAGCGCAGGGGAGAAGGTCGCCACGGCCAGCTCCCCGGGCAGGACGGCGATGATGCCGCCGCCCACCCCTGACTTCGCGGGCAGGCCCACCCGGACCATCCACTCGCCGGCGTCGTCGTACATGCCGCAGGAGCTCATCACGGACAGCACCCGGGAGACCGTGTCGACGTCGAAGACCTCGTCCCCGGTCAGCGGGTTGGTGCCGCCGTTGGCGAGGGTCGCGCCCATCAGGGCGAGGTCGCGGCACGTGATCAGCACCGAGCACTGGGCGAAGTAGTCCTCGAGGGCCTGGGTCGGGTCCCCCTCGATGATCCCGGCGGAGGCCAGGAGGTAGCCGAGGGCGCGGTTGCGGTCCCCGGCGGCGTGCTCCTGGGCGAGGACCTCGGGACTGATCGCCAGGTCCCGGCCCGCGCACCGCGAGTAGGCCTCGCGGATCCGGTCCCGGCGCAGGTCGCGGTCGCTGTCGGGGACGAGCCACGTGGAGGCGATCGCACCGGCGTTGATCATCGGGTTGGCGGGGCGTCCCGTGCCGGGCTGGAGGGAGATCTCGTTGTAGGCGTCCCCGCTCGGCTCCACGTCCATCTTCGCGTGCACAGCCTCCGCCCCGAGGTCGGACACGGCGAGCGCGTAGGTGAACGCCTTGGAGATCGACTGGATGCTGAACTCGTCCCGGGTGCTGCCGGCCTCGTACACGTGGCCGTCCGCGGTGGCGATGACGACGCCGAAGCGCTCGGTGTCGGCCTGGGCCAGGGCGGGGATGGAGGAGCTGGGCTCGCCGCCGCGGACGTCCCGCAGCTGCTCCACCACCTGCTCGAGGTACTCGGTGACGGCCGACGGACCGAAGAGCTCCGTCTCCGTGCGTGCTTCTTCCTCGGTGCTCGGGTGCGGCACGGTCGGTCCTCCGGTCGAATCGGCATGGGTGGCACGGGACTGCCCACCACTCTAGGCGTCCGGCTCCCGGGGGGACCGTGCGGTAGAGTGGTGCCCGCTCCGGACCGGCCGCCCCGCGCTCGCCGGTGGAGCACGGGCCTCTAGCTCAGCTGGTAGAGCAGTGGACTTTTAATCCATGGGTCGTGGGTTCGAGCCCCACGGGGCCCACCCGCGACAGAACCCCATCGCTCCCGGTGCGCCCGGGGCCGGTGGGGTTCTCTGCTCCCCCGCGGCGGGCGACCCGGTGCGCGGGGGGCGCCCGGCGGCGCCGGTGGTGCTACTGGTCGAGCAGGGCGAGGGCCTCGCCGATGCGGTCGTGCAGGGCCCTGGCCTGCTCCACGGTCCACGCCTCGTGGCCGATGTGCAGGACGAGCCCGTCACGGTGGGCGTAGGAGCCGTCCGCGGTGGTGATGACCTCCCAGGTCTCCAGGAGCGCGACCGCCGACGGGCCGGCGAGGGACCGGGCGGGCAGCTCCCGCGAGTTGGTGACCGTCTCGGGGTCGGTCAGCTCCTGATGGGTGGCCCAGCGGGGGCGAGGAACGAGAGCGGTGTTCTCGTACATGGGGGAACCTTCCAGGGAGAGGGGGTATGCCCATGTTTATGCATGTGAGAGCCCGGGGGCACCCGTGGCCCGCGCGTGTCGCCGAGGGATCGAGGTGTGGACATCCGTCGGCATCCCCTGCACTTTTGTCCGGCCGGACGCCGGCGTCCTCCCGCCCGGGCCGTGCTACGGCCCGTCGAGCTGCTCGGAGGGAGTGGGGACCGACTCGGGGCCGGGCGGGTCCGGGGCCGGAGCCGCGGACCCGGTGCCCGGATCCGTGGGCAGGCCGTCGGGCGTCGGGGTCGGCGTGGCGGTGACCGGGGGAGGAGGACTGAAGGAGGTGGGGGAGGCACCGGGGGTGCTCGCCACCTCCTCCGGCCGGTCGTCGCACCCGGTCAGCGTCAGCGCGAGCAGGGCCACGGCGGGAACGGTGCGGCGCATCGGGGGAGCCTCTCTGTCGGGGACCTCTCCACGGTAGCCCGACGGCCCGCAGTGTCGGGGGAAGGGCGGCGGATGACGTTCCCGGACCGGAGCCCCGCAGGACGCACCCGTCCGGGATGTGCGAGGATCCGGGGACCAGGACGCCGACCGGCAGGAGCCGCCATGTCCGAGCGAAGCAGCGAGCGCACCGCGCTGATCCTGCTCTCCGCGACCGCGGTGCTGCTGCTCGCGGGCCAGCTGCTCACCTGGTCCTCGGAGGACGGGGTGTTCAGCGCCTTCGTGTTCGTGCTGCTGCTGCTCTGGGCCGGGGTGATCGCCGTCCGGGTGGTCCGCTTCGTCCGGCGCGACCGGCGACCGGAGGACCTCGGACCCGACGACCCGGTCTAGGGGGCGGCCGCGCGCTGGTCCCGGCCGCCGGCGAGCCGCTTCCGCACCGCCGCGACCGTGTCCCGCGCCGAGCGGCCGACACCGACGAGGGTTGCCGATCCCGGGCCCGTCCAGTCCCCGTACCCCACGAGGTACAGGCCGGGCACCCGGGTGGAGGCCGTGCCCTCGGTGCGGATCCGCCCGTCGTCCTCCCGCAGGTGCAGGGGCCGCAGGTGCCGGAGGGCCGGGCGGAACCCGGTGCACCACACGACGGCGTCCACGGGCTGCTCCCGGCCGTCCGTCATGACCACGCCGTGCGCGGTGAAGCGCGTGAACATCGGCCGGGGGTCGAGCACCCCGGCGTCGCGGGCGCGGCGCACGGAGGGAACGGCCACCACGTCGCCGAGGCTCGCCACCCCGCCGGGATCCGGCCGGCCCGCGGCGAGGGCCTGCGCGCGCAGCGTGGCCACGCGGAACAGCTCGCGCCCGTCGACCTCGTCGGGGAGGTAGCGGGGCGGGGCGCTGGTGCACCACGTCAGCTCGCACACCTCGGCGAGCTCGGCGGCGATCTGCGCCCCCGAGTTCGCCCCGCCGACCACGAGCACGCGGCGGCCGCGGTACCGCGCCGGCCCCTCGTAGTGGGCGCTGTGCACCTGCTCGCCGCGGTACTCCCGCTGCCCGGGGAGGGCAGGCCGGAACGGCTGCGACCACGTGCCGGTGGCGCTCACGACGGCGCGGGCCCGCAGCTCGCCGTCGTCCGTCACCAGGCGGAACCCCGCCCCGTCACGGTGCACGGCCCGCACCCGGACCGGTCGCCGGACGGGCAGCCCGTAGCGCTCCTCGTACCGGGACAGGTAGTCGACCACGTGCGCGGCGTCCGGGGCCGCCCCGGCCGTGTCCGGCATCGGGTGCCCGGGCAGGGACGAGTACGCGGCGGGGGAGAACAGCCGCAGCGACGGCCAGACGTGCCGCCACGCCCCGCCCGGCGCCTCCTGCTCGTCGAGGAGCGCGAAGGACAGGCCGGTGCGCCGGAGGTGGTAGCCCACGGCCAGTCCGGCCTGCCCGGCGCCCACCACGGCGACGTCGAGGACCTCGCCCACGTCCGTGCTCCCGTCCCGGCCGGTCAGCGGAGGGTGATCGAGTCGAGGGCGGCCTGCGCCTCGGCGGTCAGGTTCTCCGGCAGCGGGGCGCTCTTGACGGCCTCCGAGGAGGCCTGTTGGCCCTCCTCGCTGACCACGTAGTGCCCGAACTCCTTGGCCAGCTCGAGGACCTCCGGGTCCCCGTAGCTGCTGCAGTAGATGTGGTAGGAGACGAGGACCACCGGATAGGCCCCGGGCGCGTCCGGCTCGCGGTCCAGCTCGAGGGCGATGTCGTGCCGGCCGGTGCCCTCCACCCGGGAGGCCTCGCCGACCGCGGTGCCGGCCGCCTCGCCGGACACGGCCACGTACTCGGAGCCCACCTTCACCCGGGCCTTGCCGAGGGAGTCGTCCACGAGCGAGTCGTCCGCGTAGGTGACGGCGCCCACGGTCTCGGCCGTGAGGCTCACCACCCCGGCGTTGCCCTGGGAGCGCTCCGTGGGCAGCCCCGCCGGCCAGCCGCCGTCCTCCTCGTCCGTCCACACCTCGGGGACCACCGAGTGCAGGTAGTCGGTGAAGTTCTCGGTCGTCCCCGAGTCGTCCGCGCGGGCGATGGGCGTGATCGGCAGGTCGGGCAGCTCCACGCCGGAGTTCTGGGCGGCGATGGCCGGGTCGTCCCACCGGGTGATCTCGTGGCGGAAGATGCCCGCGATGGTCGCGGCGTCGAGGTCGAGCTCCTGGATGCCGGGGAGGTTGAAGGCCACGCTGATCGGGGAGATGTAGACGGGGATGTTCAGGGCGCCACCGGGGCCGCAGAAGTCCCGGACCTCGGCCTGCTCCTCCTCGTCCAGGTAGGCGTCCGAGCCGGCGAAGTCGGTGCCGCCCCCCACGAGCGCGCTGCGCCCCGCCCCGGAACCCGCGGAGAGGTACTGCACCTGCGCGTCCGGGTGCATCGACTCGAAGCCGCTCCGCCACGTCAGCATGGCGGCGTTCTGCGCCGAGGAGCCCACCCCGGTGAGGATCCCGGACAGGTCCGAGCCGCCCTCTTCCGCGGCGCGGCGCTGCTCCTCGCCGAGGGGGTAGTCCGAGCCGCACCCGGTCAGCGCCGCCAGGGCCAGGACCAGGGCCGGGGCCGCGCCGGCCCGCAGCGCACGGCCGGTCCTGTTCCGTCGGCGCGGTCGCGAAGCGTTGAGCATGGGGAGGTCTCCTCGAGGGCGGTCAGGTGGGGCGTCAGGGAGGTGGCGCGTCCGCGGGTGCGCGGGTCCGGGCGCCCAGCCTACCGCCACCGCCGGGAGGGGCAGGTCTAGGGTGGGCGCATGGACAAGCTCTCCGGCTCGTGGCGCCGGGTGTTCGACAGGTTCTGGTTCGTGCCCGCCGTGTGCGTTCTCGCCGCCGTCGTCCTGGCCCAGTCCGTGGTGGCCGTCGACCGGTGGCTGCCCGAGGACCTGGACTCCCCGTGGATCGCGTGGGTCTACGCCGTCGGCATCGACGGGTCCCGGTCGATGCTCTCCGCGATCGGCGGATCGATGCTGGGCGTGGCCGCCACCGCCTTCTCCATCACCATCTCGGTGATCGCCACGGCCAGCTCCACGTACGGGCCCCGGCTGGTGCGCAACTTCATGGCGGACCGCGGCAACCAGGTGGTGCTGGGCGTGCTCGTGTCCACCTTCATCTACGCGCTGCTGGTCCTGCGCACGATCCGCTCGGCCTCCGACGACCTCGCCCAGCCGTTCGTCCCGCACCTGGCGGTCAACCTCGGCGTGCTGCTGGCGGTCGCGGACGTCGCCCTGATCGTCTACTTCATCCACCACATCGCGGACTCCGTGCAGGTGGACACCCTCGTCCACGGCGCGCGCCGGCGCCTGCTGGACGTGATCGAGCGGTGGCACCCGGAGGAGACGCCGGAGGAGCTGGTCCGGACCGCGGGGCGCCGCAGCGGCGGGGGAGAGGTCCGTGCGGGCAGCGTGGGCTACGTCGTCGGCGTCGACTACGAGCGGCTCCGGGACCACGCCGCGGCCGGTGACGTCGTCCTCGAGCTCGTGCCGCGGGTGGGCGACCACGTCCTGGCGGAGGAGCCGCTGGTCCGGGTGTGGCCCGCGCACTGGGCCGGGGAGCTGGCGGACCGGCTGCGGCGCTGCGTGCGGGTGGGCGACTCGCGCTCGGCGCTCCAGGACGTCCGCTTCGCGGAGCAGCAGGTCGTGGAGCTCGCCGTGCGCGCCCTCTCCCCGAGCACCAACGACCCCTACACCGCGGTCAACGCCGTCGAGGAGGTCGCGTCCGGGATCGTCGCCGCCGTGGCCCGCCCGCTGCCGGGGAACACGGTGGTGGTCGACGGCGTGCACCGGCTGCGCTACGGGACGGTGGGGGTCGAGGAGATCGTGGACATGCCGTTCGACCAGATCGGCCCGCACGCCACCGGGCACGTCAGCGTCCTGCTGGCCCTCGTGGACCTCGCCGCCCGGATCGAGGCGGCCAGCGTCCACCCGTCCGTGCGGCGGCAGGCGCGCGAGCACGTCGACGTCCTGCTCACCCGCTTCCGCGAGGGCGCACCCCACCCCCGGGACCTCGCCCGGGTGGAGCAGCATGTCAGGCTGCGCTCGGCCGACTGAGCGGGTCCGCTACCGGCGCCGGAGCCGAGGGACCCGGCGCAGCAGCAGGCCCACGGCCACGGCGGTCCCGGCCAGCAGGGCGGCGCCGATCCCGGCGGACAGGTGCACACCGGCCTCGAAGGCCGCCACGGACGAGGCCAGCAGCTCCCCGGACGCGTCCGGGCCGAGGGCCGCGGCGACGTCGACCGCCCCGCCGAGGGTCTCGGACGCGGTGGCGGCCTGCCCGGGGTCCAGGCCCGGCGGCACCGCCACCCGGGCGGCGTAGGTCGCGGTCACGGCCGTGCCCAGGACGGCCACGCCCAGCCCGGCCCCCAGCTCGTAGGCGGTCTCCGAGATCGCGGAGGCGGCGCCGGCCTGCTCGGGGGCCACCTCGGTGAGGATCAGGTCCCCCGCGATCGTCTGGGCCGCGCCGGAGCCCAGCCCGATGACCACGAGGGCCACCACGAGCACGGCCCCGCCGGAGAGGTCCCCGAGCAGGACGAGCAGGAAGCCCGAGGCCATGACCAGCAGCCCGCCGCCGAGCACGAGCGCGGGGGGCACGAAGCCGACCACGTGCACCACCAGCAGCCCCGAGACGATCGTGACCACGGCCCCCGGCAGCAGGGCCAGGCCCGCCTCCAGGGGCGGCAGGCCCTCCACCAGCTGCAGGTACTGGGAGACGAAGAACAGGAAGCCGATGAAGGTGGTCGAGGCCACCAGGTTGTTGAGCAGCCCGCCGGTGAACGGGGCGTGGCGGAACAGCCGCAGGTCCAGCATCGGCACCGGGCTGCGCAGCTGGCGGCGCACGAACAGCGCCCCGGCGGCCACGGCCAGCACCGCGGCGGCCAGCACGCCGGCGGACGGGCCGTGGCCGCCGAGGTCCTTGATGCCGTGGACCAGCGCCACCATGGCGGTCATGATCAGCGCGGCGCTGGGCACGTCCACCGGGCCCGGCGCCGGGTTGCGGGACTCCGGCACCAGCACCGGCGCCAGGACCAGCAGCGGCAGCAGCACCGGGACCGCTAGGAGGAACACGGAGCCCCACCAGAAGTGCTGGAGCAGGAACCCGCCCACGACCGGCCCCAGGATCCCGCCCGCCGAGAAGCCCGTGGCCCACACCGCGATGGCCGTCCGCCGCTGCGTCGGGTCGTGGAAGATGTTGCGCAGCAGGGACAGAGTCGCGGGCATCAGCATCGAGCCGAAGAGGCCAAGCAGCGCCCGCGCGGCGACGAGCGCCTCCCCGGTCGGGGCGAACGCGGCGAGCGCGGACACCGCCGCGAAGCCCGTGCTGCCCACCAGCAGCAGCCGGCGGCGGCCCACCCGGTCCCCGAGGGCGCCCATGGGCACGAGCAGCCCGGCGAGCACCAGCGGATAGGCGTCCACCATCCACAGCAGCTGCGTGCCGGTGGGGCGCAGCTCGCGGGAGATCTCCGGCAGCGCGAAGTTCAGCACCGTGTTGTCCACCGAGATCAGCAGCACCGGCAGCATCAGGACCACGAGGGCGGCCCACTCGCAGGCGCCGGCGCGGACCGGGACGTCGGGTGCCGGGGACAGCATGGCGGGACGGACTCCTTCCGGGCGGGGGTGCGGCCCCCATCCTTCCAGAGCCGGCACCGGGCCCGCCCCCGGGACGGGGGAGGGGCGCCGCACTAGACTGCACGGGATGGCCCGCCGGACGGTTCCGTCCGGCCCGCAGCGACAACCATGGAGGTCCCCGATGGCCGAGCCGGTCCCCACCAGTGCTACGTCCGACACCGCCCCCGGCGTCTCCGAGCAGTACGAGGCGGCACGGGACCGCGTCCTGGCGCTGCGCGAGGACTACGACCGGGCCCGCGAGGAGTTCCACTGGCCCCGGATGGAGCACTTCAACTACGCCCTGGACTGGTTCGACCACGTCGCCCGGGACCCGGAGCGCGGGGCCCGGGACGCGCTGTGGATCGTCGAGGAGGACGGCACGGAGCTCCGGCGGACCTTCCGGGAGCTCGCCGGGTCCTCGGCGCGCACCGCGAACTGGCTGCGGGGCCTGGGGGTGCGGCGCGGCGACCGCGTGCTGCTCATGCTCGGCAACCAGCTCGAGCTGTGGGAGACCCAGCTCGCCGGCATGAAGCTGGGCGCGCCCCTGATCCCGACCGCCGTGATGATGCCGCCGGCCGACCTGCTGGACCGGGTGCAGCGCGGCAAGGTCTCGTGGGTCGTCACGGACGCCGCCAACGCCCCCAAGTTCGCGGGCGTCGACGGCGACTACGAGCTCGTCGTCGTCGGTGCCGCCGCGGAGGTGGAGGCGGCGCGCGCACAGCTGCCCGGCCGTCCCGTGCACCTGTACGAGCAGGCCGCGGCCGCGGACCCCGTCTTCGTCCCGGAGGGCGTCACGCGCTCCCGCGACCCCCTGCTGCTGTACTTCACCTCCGGCACCACGTCCCAGGCCAAGCTCGTGGAGCACACCCACGCCTCCTACTCCTTCGGGCACCTGTCCACGGTCTACTGGATGGGCCTGCGCCCCGGGGACGTCCACCTGAACATCGCCTCGCCGGGATGGGGCAAGCACTCGTGGTCCAACTTCTTCGCCCCGTGGATCGCGGAGGCCACCGTTTTCATCCACAACCAGTCCCGCTTCGACGCGGCGGGTCTCCTGGAGCAGATGGGCCGGGCCGGGGTGACGAGCTTCTGCGCGCCGCCCACGGTGTGGCGGATGCTCATCCAGGCGGACCTGCACCGCGTGCAGGACCCGCCGACGTCCGCAGTCTCCGCCGGCGAGCCGCTCAACCCCGAGGTGATCCGCCGGGTGCAGGACGCCTGGGGCGTGACCATCCGGGACGGCTACGGGCAGACGGAGACCACGCTGCAGATCGCCAACACCCCCGGGCAGCCGGTGGTGCCGGGGGCCATGGGCCGGCCCCTGCCGGGCTTCGTCGTCGACCTCTTCGACCCGCAGACGGGCGCACCCGCCGAGGAGGGGGAGATCTGCCTGAAGGTCGACGACGACCCGCCCGGGATCATGGCCGGCTACATCGACGAGCCCGAGCGCACGGCCGAGGTCGTCAAGGACGGCTGGTACCACACGCGCGACATCGCCCGCCGCGACGAGCACGGCGTCTACACGTACGTGGGCCGCACCGACGACGTGTTCAAGGCCTCCGACTACCGGATCTCCCCGTTCGAGCTGGAGTCCGTGCTCATCGAGCACCCCGCGGTGGCCGAGGCCGCCGTGGTCCCGGCGCCGGACCCGGTCCGGCACGCGGTGCCGAAGGCCTACCTGGTGCTCGCCGCCGGCGCGGAGCCCACCCGGGAGCTCGCCGGGGAGATCCTGCGCTTCGCCCGGGAGAACCTCGCCCCCTACAAGCGGGTGCGCCGGGTGGAGTTCACGGACCTGCCCAAGACGATCTCCGGCAAGATCCGCCGGGTGGTGCTGCGCGAGCGGGAGGAGGCCGCGGACCGCTCCGGCGCCGCGGCGCCCGGGGCCGACGGGTACGGCGTCGAGTACACGGAGGCCGACTTCCCGGGGCTGCGCGGCTGAGCGCCGTGCCCGGGACGCGGTCCTGCAATGTGACGCCGCGCACGGCGCCCGGCGTGCGCCCAACGGGGGACGCCGGGGGCGCCGGATGTCCCCACTTCGTGCCACGCCCGCCGCCCCCCGAATACCCACCGGTAGCGAAAAGCCGCCACGGGACCCCTCGTTGACTAGTGCAAATAGATGAATCTGCTTGAGTGTCCCCCGGATCGAATGTGACTTCACGGTCCGTGACAGGTCGCAGAAACCCTGCCACCATGGTGCCAATTGGTTCACCCGATGGGGCGGAACCAACCGATCCGCCGGGGGGCGGATCGACTGCGGTTCATCGGGGGATGGGCCGCGTGCACGCAGGCATCGGGGGGTGCCGGTGCAACCGGTTCATCGGGGGGTGAACCGAATGGGAGCACCGCTGGGGGGCGGTACTCCCGCCAGGCGAGTCTCTGCTCGCCACCGGCCGCCAGGCCGGTCGATGCGCCCGCTGCGGGGGCCATCCGTTCGACGGATGGGCAGCGGGCGCATCGCTCTGTCCGGGCCCCGTCGCCACTGCACGCCCCGCCCTCCGGTCGGGCGGCGTCGGGGGGCCCTGGAAGACTGGGGCCATGACGACTTCCCCGGCCCACGACATCGCCGACCACGACACCGCGCCGGACCCGGCCCTGCACGAGGACGCGCTCCACCTGCTGCGCGCGCTCACCGGCCGGCCGGACGCCGCCTTCCACCCCGGGCAGTTCGAGGCGGTCGAGGCCCTCGTGGGGCGCGGCCGGCGGGCCCTGGTGGTGCAGCGGACCGGCTGGGGCAAGTCCGCGGTCTACTTCCTCTCCGCCCTGCTCCTGCGGGCCCGGGGCCGCGGGCCCACCCTGATCGTCTCCCCGCTGCTGGCCCTCATGCGGGACCAGGTCTCCGCCGCCGCCCGCGCCGGGGTCCGGGCGGCGGCCATCAACTCCGCCAACGCCACCGAGTGGGGGCAGATCGCCGCGCAGCTGGAGGCCGACGAGCTCGACGTCCTGCTGGTCTCCCCGGAGCGGCTCAACAACCCCGTGTTCCGCAAGCAGCAGCTGCCGCAGCTGGTCGCCCGGCTCGGGCTGCTCGTGGTGGACGAGGCGCACTGCATCTCCGACTGGGGCCACGACTTCCGCCCCGACTACCGGCGCATCCGCGACCTCATCGCCCGGCTCCCGGAGCAGGTCCCCGTCCTGGCCACGACCGCCACCGCGAACGAGCGCGTGGTCGCCGACGTCGAGGAGCAGCTGGGCGTGCGGCCCGGCGGCAGCAGCACGGGGGAGGTCTTCACCCTCCGCGGCCCGCTCTCCCGGGCGTCCCTGCGCCTCGGCGTGCTGGACCTGCCCTCGGCCACGGCCCGCCTCGCCTGGCTGCTCGAGCACGTCGGGTCCCTCCCGGGCAGCGGGATCATCTACGCGCTGACCGTGGGGGCCGCCGAGGACACGGCCCAGGCGCTCGCCGACGCCGGGATCCCCGTGCGCGCCTACACCGGGCGCACCGACCAGGGCGAGCGCGAGGAGCTCGAGGCCGCCCTCAAGGAGAACAGGGTCAAGGCCCTCGTGGCCACCTCCGCGCTCGGCATGGGCTTCGACAAGCCGGACCTCGGCTTCGTGGTGCACCTGGGGGCGCCGTCCTCGCCCGTGGCCTACTACCAGCAGGTGGGCCGTGCGGGCCGCGCCACGGACAACGCGGACGTCCTGCTGCTGCCGGGCACCGAGGACCGCCGGATCTGGGAGTACTTCGCCACCTCGTCGATGCCCACCGAGCAGAAGGCCGCCGCCGTCCTGGACGAGCTGGGGGCCGCGGGCGGCGCCCTGTCCGTGGCCGTGCTGGAGTCCCGCGTGGACGTTCGGCGCAGCCCGCTCGAGCTGCTCCTGAAGGTGCTCGCCGTCGAGGGCGCGGTGGAGCGCGTGCAGGGCGGCTGGCAGAGCACGGGCGTGCCGTGGCGCTACGACGCCGAGCGCTACGGCCGGATCGCCGCGGCACGGGTCGCCGAGCAGAACGCCATGCTCGAGTACGAGCGCACCACCGGGTGCCGCATGGAGTTCCTCGCCCGGCAGCTCGACGACGCCACGGCCGAGCCCTGCGGACGCTGCGACAGCTGCGCCGGCCCCTGGTACCCCACGACCGTCGACGAGTCCGCCACCGACTCCGCGGGAGCCGCCCTGACCCGCGTGGGCGTCGTGGTGGAGCCGCGCGCCCAGTGGCCCACCGGGATGCCGCGCCTCGGGGTCGAGGTCAAGGGCCGGATCCCCGACGAGGAGCGCTGCGCCGAGGGCCGGGCGCTCGCCCGGCTCACGGACCTCGGCTGGGGCAACCGGCTGCGCGAGGTGTTCCGCACCGACGAGGAGGGCGCGCCGGTCGACGGGCCGGTGGACCCCGCCCTCGGCCGGGCGTGCGTCCAGGTGCTCGCCGAGTGGCGCTGGTCGGACCGGCCCGCGGCCGTCGTCTCGATCCCGTCCCGCTCGCGCCCCCGGCTCGTGCGCTCCCTGGCGGAGGGCATGGCCGAGGTCGGGCACCTGCCCTATCTGGGGGAGCTCGAGGTCCCCGAGGGCTTCCCGTCCGGCGGGCACGGCGGCAACAGCGCGTACCGTCTCGCGGCCCTGTGGGAGAAGTTCCGGGTGCCCCCCGAGCTCGCGGAGGGGCTGGACCGGCTCGGGGGGCGCCCGGTGCTGCTGGTCGACGACCTCGTGGACAGCCGCTGGACGCTCGCCGTGGCCGCCCGCGCGCTGCGCCGGGCGGGCTCCGGGCCCGTGCTGCCGTTCGTCCTGGCCTCCCAGGGCTGAGGCGCGGACCGCGCCGGGCGGGCCGCCCCGGCGCGGTCTTGTACGCTGGCCTGCGTGTCCTCTGCCCCCACGCCGCTCGTCGACGTCATCATCCCGGTGCACACCCCCGCCCGGCCCGTGGACCGGGCCGTCGGCTCCGTGCTGGCCGGCGGGCTCCCGGTCGGCGACCACGGCGGGGTGCACATCACGGTGGTGTGCCACAACGTCGGGGCCGCGCTGATCCGCGATCGCCTCGCCGCCGAGCACCGGCCGCTCGTGGAGCTGGTGGAGTGCTTCGACGGCACCGCCAACCCGGCCGGGCCCCGCAACCTGGCCCTGGAGCGCTCCCGCGCCCGGTACGTGTCCTTCGTGGACAGCGACGACACCCTCGCCCCGGGAGCCCTCGCGGCCTGGACGGCGACCGCCGAGCGCCACGGCTCGGCGGCGGTGCTCCCGCGCCTGGTCAAGGACACCGGCCGGCCGGTGCGCACCCCCGTGCCGCGGCCCTTCCGCCGCGCGGACCTCGAGCCGGTCAAGGACCGGCTCGCCTACCGCACCCACGTCTTCGGGCTGCTCCGCCGGGAGCTGCTGGTGGACCGCGGGGTCCGCTTCAACGGCCGGTACGCCACCGGGGAGGACCAGGAGCTGGTGGCCCGCACCTGGTTCGGCGAGGGGCGGATCGACCTCGCGCCCCGCGGCGCCCACTACCGGCTGCGGGAGGGAGCGGCCGACCGGATCAGCGCGGAGCCCCGCCCCCTGACGGACGACCTCGCGGCGGCGACCGACCTGCTCGGCGGTCCCTGGTACGCCGGGCTGGCCGCGGAGCAGCGGACGGCGATCGCCGCCAAGATCCTCCGGGTCCAGGTCTTCGGCGCCGTGCGCGCCCGGACGGCGGCCGGGCGCTGGACCCCGGAGGACGCGGACCAGGTGCGCGGCCTGCTCGCACTGGTCGACGCGCGCGCCCCCCGCGCGCCCACCGTGCTCTCCCGCGCGGACCGGGAGGTCCTGGACCTCGCGGTCCGGCCGGGGGCCACGGCGGAGGCCGTCCTCCGGGTCGACGACGCCCGCCGCCGCTTCGGCCGGCCCAGCACGCTGCTCACCCGCGACCTGCGCAGGGTCCTGCACCGCGAGGCCCCGCTGCGGTTCATGGCCGCGTCCCTGCCGGTGTGACCGGAAGACGCCACCGTCCGGTGTGACAATGGTGCCGAGCCAGTCGTCCGACCCCCCGCCCGACGAGAGAACTCCATGAGCCGCCTCCTCCCCGCCGACCCTTCCCCCGGGGTCGCGAACAGCACCGCGCCCCCGGCGGGTGCCTCCGCCCCCGCCCACCGCTTCCGCCCCGAGGTCCAGGGGCTGCGCACCGTGGCCGTCCTCCTGGTCGCCGTCTACCACGTGTGGATCGGCGGGGTCTCGGGCGGGGTGGACGTCTTCCTGTTCATCTCGGCGTTCCTCATGACGCTCTCCTTCGTCCGGCGGCTCGAGGCCGGGAAGGGGCCGCAGCTGGGCCGCTACTGGACCAGGACGTTCTCGCGGCTGCTGCCCCCCGTCGTCGTCACGGTCCTGGGCACCCTCGTCGTGGTGCGGCTCCTGTTCCCGTCCGACCGCTGGTACGCCGCGATCGAGGAGGCGGCGGCCACGGTGCTGTACTCCCAGAACTGGGTGCTCGCCCTCAACGCGGTCGACTACTACGCCGCGGACACCTCCGGGGCCAGCCCGTTCCAGCACTTCTGGTCGCTGTCCGTGCAGGGCCAGGTGTTCCTGCTGTGGCCCCTGCTCCTCGCACTGTGCGGGCTGATCGCCGGGCGCACCCGGTGGACCGTCACCACGGTGGCCACCGGCGTGTTCAGCGCCGTCTTCCTCGCCTCCTTCGCCTTCTCGGTGGTCTCCACGAGCAGCGAGCAGGCCTTCGCCTACTTCGACACCCGCGCCCGGCTGTGGGAGTTCGCCCTCGGCTCCCTGCTGGCCCTGGCCGTGCTGCGCGGCGTCACCCTGCCGGGCGCGCTGCGCCTCCTCCTGGGCTGGACCGGGCTCGTGGCCATCGCCGTGTGCGGACTCGTCCTCGACGTCCAGGGCTCCTTCCCGGGCTGGGCGGCCCTGTGGCCGCTGACCGGGGCGGCCCTGGTGATCCTGGCCGGGCACACCGGCGACCCCCGCGGGGCCGACGCCCTGCTCAGCCGCCGGCCCCTGCTGGTCCTGGGCGAGGCGTCCTACGCCGTCTACCTGGTGCACTGGCCGGTGCTCGTCACCTACCTGGTGGTCACGGACCGCGCCAAGGCCACGCTGGGGCACGGGCTGCTCATCCTCCTGGGGAGCATCGTGCTGGGCGTGCTGGTGCACCGGCTCGTCGAGCGGCCCCTCCGGCCCCGCACCGGACCCCGCGCGAGCCTGCACCAGCTCGGCCTCGTGGTGCTGTGCGTGGCCCTCGTGCTGGTCCCCGCCTCCGGGGCGCGGGTGGTCCTCGACCGGCACGCCCAGGAGGCCGCGGAGCAGGCCGCGCTCGAGAACCCGGGGGCCGCGGTGCTGACCGGGGACCTCGCCTGGGAGCAGGACCCGCAGGTGCCCACGATCCCGAACCCGCTGGTCCGCGAGGGGCAGTGGTCCGAGCTGCCGGAGTCCTGCGACGCCGCGACGGAGGAGTGGTTCGACGGCTACAAGGTGGCCTGCTCGACCCTGCCGGTCGACCCGGACGCCGAGGTCGACGCCATGGTGATCGGCAACTCCCACGCCGAGCAGTGGCTGCCGGCGTTCCAGCGCGTCGCCGAGGACCGCGGCTGGAACCTGGTCTCCGTCATCCGCGGCGCCTGCCGGTTCCAGCCCGTGGAGACCACCGACAACACCGAGTGCCAGGAGCTGATCGGGCTCACCGACCGGTACATCGAGGACCACGGGATCGACGTCGTGCTCACCACGTCCACCGTGACCGCCGACGAGGGGCCCGGCGAGCAGATCGCCCCCGGGTTCGCGCAGGTCCTGGCGGACCTCGGCGAGCGGGGCATCACGGTGGTCGGGATCCGGGACAACCCGCGGTTCCCCTTCAACATGGTCACCTGCATCGACCAGGACGGCCCGGACGCCGAGCGGTGCAACCCGCCGCGGGCGCAAAAGCTGGCCCCGCAGAACCCGGCCGACGCGCTGACGGGGCGGCACGGGAACTTCGTCAGCCTCGACATGAGCGACTGGATCTGCCCCGACGGCACGTGCCCGTCCCGGATCGGCAACCGCTGGGTCTACATGGACGACAACCACATGCCCCGCGACTACGTGGTCACGATGGTCCCGGCCTTCGCGGAGCAGTTCGACCGGCAGTTCGGGCAGCGGGCCCGGCCCGCCGGGTGAGCGGGGGCCGGGTGGGCGGGGGCGTGCTCAGCGGCGGAGCCGGGCGCCCGCGGCGCGCAGGGCCGGCCGCAGGTCCCGGGCGCTGAGCCCGGCCCAGACCGCGAGGAACACGGCGGTCGCCCCGAGCGCCGGCAGCACCCGGAAGTCGGGGCCGAGCACCTGCAGCGCGACCAGGATCATCGCGTAGCCGGCCACGATCCGCAGCAGGACCGTGCCCCACCGCATCCGGTCGAGCCGCCAGACCACCAGCAGCGGCAGCACCGCGCTCAGCAGCGAGCCCACGAGGTAGCCCACCGCGGAGGCGGTGATGCCGAGCTCCGGGCCCAGCAGGAGCATCGTCACCACGCCCACGACCAGACCCAGGCCGTTGGCGGCGGCGAGCACCTTGACCCCCCAGGGCTCGGTGCCGTTGAGCCGGGCGTTCGCGGCGTTGAAGCTGGTCGCCGAGACGGCCAGGAACAGCAGGACCAGCAGCGGCTCGGCCTCCGCGAACTCGGGGTCCCCGAAGTAGACCACCCGGAGCACCGGCTCCGCCCACAGGGCGCCCACGCCGAAGACCGGCAGGAACACCGTGACCATCGTCCGCAGGATCGTGTCCACCTGCCGGGTCAGGCCCGCGGTGTCCCCGGCGGCGTACATCCGGGCCACGCTGGGGGACAGCGCGGTGAGCATCGCCCCGGACAGCATGCTGGCGGGGGTGGCCAGGGACACCGCGGCGGCGTAGAGGCCGACCTCCGCCTTCGTGGCGAAGCTGTCGCCGATCACCAGGGACAGCTGCATCAGACCGCTCGCCGCCAGCAGGTGGGCCGATCCCCACGCGGTGAAGACCAGGATCTCCCGGCGCACCGCCGGGTCGAGGCGCGCCCCGGTGCGGCGGGGCCAGGAGGGCAGCGCGTAGACCGTGTAGCCGAGGATCAGGGGCAGCAGCAGGACCCAGTGCCAGCCGGCGAGCAGGACCAGCAGCAGCAGGGTGAGGGTGAGGAACGAGCTGATGGTGTCCCACGCCGTCGTGGTCACGAACTGGTTGTTGCCCGTGCGGACGCCGCGCACGAAGTTGTAGGCCGACAGGGAGAGCACGAGCAGGCCCGCCGAGAGCGCGAAGCCCCAGGAGAGCTCGAGCGCGAACGCGGCGTAGAGCACCGCCGAGACGGACAGCAGCGCCATCCCCGCGGACGCGCTGCTCGCGGTGAAGGAGGCCGTCGCCGCCTGCCCCTCGGGGTCCTGGCGGCCCCGGGCCATCGCGATGAACTTGGCGGCCCCCGTGCCCGAGGCCTGGGGCCACAGCAGGACGAGGAACAGGGCCAGCGAGATCGTGAGGTTGACCTCGGCGAGCGCCTCCTGGCCCAGCAGGTTGCCCACCAGGACGCTGTAGCCGAAGCGGGACAGCCCCTGGACGAACACGGCCACCACGGTCAGCGCGAACGCCGACCCCAGGGGGTTGTCGGTGTTCGCGTGGTTGGGCGGCGGGAAGAGGATCGAGCGCAGCCGGGACATCAGGCGGCCGACCCGGGGGCTGGGCTGGTCATCGCGCCCGAGTCTACTCGCGCCCCGGCGCGGTCCCCGGACCGCCCCGGCCGTGGCCCCGCCGATAGGGTGGCACCATGATCGCCGCCCCCACCCCGTCCAGCACCGTCTCCGGCACCGCGTCAGGCACCGCGTCCGGCCCCCCGTCCGACGCCGCGCCCGACGCCGTCCCCGGCCGCACCGGCGCGGGGAAGGGCTGAGCGCCGTGCGCGTGCTCGTCGTCAGCACCTGGTACCCGTCGGGGGAGCGCCCCGGGGAGACGCCGTTCGTCCCCCGGCACGTGCGCGCCGCCGCCCGCCACCACGACGTCCGGGTGCTGCACCTGCGGCTGCTGCGCACCGGGCCGGCCGTCCCGGAGGAGTGGGACGGGGTGCCGGTGCTCCGGCTGCCCTTCCACCCCCTGCGCCCGCTCACGCTGCTGCGGGCGTACGCCGCGCTCCGCCGCCACCTGACCGGGGCGGACGTCCTGCACACCATGCCCTTCTCGGCGGCGCTCGTCTGCCTGCCGCTGGCAGGA
This sequence comes from Kocuria sp. UCD-OTCP, assembly GCF_000349605.1. NCBI lineage: Bacteria > Bacillati > Actinomycetota > Actinomycetes > Micrococcales > Micrococcaceae > Kocuria > Kocuria sp. UCD-OTCP. The sequence continues at coordinate 57,694 of NZ_AOSQ01000002.1, read as the reverse complement.
CGCCGCCCGTGGGTGCACACGGAGCACTGGAACGGCGTGCTCACCCCCGAGCAGAACGGGCCCGTGTGGCGGCTCCTCGCCGGGAGCCGCCGGATCCTGCGCGTCCCGGACCGCGTCACCGGCGTGAGCACCATGATGTGCGACGTGCTGCGCCGCTTCGCGCCGGCCGAGCGGGTGGAGCGGATCGGCAACGTGGTCGACCACGCCGCGCACGTCACGGACCCGCCGCGGGGGCACACCCTGGAGCTCGTCGCGGTCGGCGCCCTGCGCGAGATCAAGGACCCTCTCCTGGCCGTGGACACCGTGGCGTGGCTGCGCGCCGCCGGCCACGACGTCCGCCTCACCTGGTGCGGCTCCGGCGGCCTCGAGCAGGAGGTCCGGGAGCGGGCGCGCCGGCTCGGGGTGGGGGAGCGCGTGCAGCTCCTCGGCAGCGTGGGGGCGGACGAGGTGCAGCGGCGCCTGGCCGCCGCCGACGTGTTCCTGCTGCCCAGCCGGTCCGAGACGTTCTGCGTGGCGGCGGCCGAGGCCCTCGCCGCGGGCCGGCCGGTGGTCATGGGCGCCCTCGGCGGGCAGGGTGACTTCGTGCACCCGGGCAACGGGCGCCTCGTGACCGAGCGCACCCCTGAGGCCTTCGGCGGCGCCGTGCTCGACGTCGTGGCGGATCCCGGCCTGCTGGGCCCGGAGGCCATGGCGGCGGAGATCCGCTCCGTCTACGGGTCCGAGCGGATCGGGGCGGACCTCGACCGGCTCTACCGCTCGGTGCTCGCCGGGCGGCACGGACGCCGTCGGCTTTGACCCCGTGCCCGGTCCTCCCTTAAGCTGGCCCGTGTTGTCCACCCGCGTGGTGGGCCACGGATGGAGACGTGCCAGAGCGGCCGAATGGACTTCACTGCTAATGAAGGGTCGGGGTTAAACTCGACCGGGGGTTCAAATCCCCCCGTCTCCGCGCTCGTGACGTCCCAGGACGTCGGAAACACCCCGGACCCGCGGTCCGGGGTGTTTCGCGTTCCGAGCCCGCGCCCGGGCCCGTCATCTGCGGCCGCCCCGTGACCGGGGGCCGGCGGCTTCCTAGACTGGGGCTCAGCGCGCCGCCGGCGCCCGAGCCCAGGAGGCCACCATGCCGGAGCAGGACCGTCCGCAGACCACGCCCGCCGCACCCGGTGCGCCCCGCCCCGCCCCCGCCTGGCGCGCCGGGCTCACGGACCGCTCCGTCCTCGAGGAGGCCGTCGACGCCGTGACGGTGCGCCGGGTCTTCGGGGAGGCGTACGAGGCGTACGGCACCACGGTCGTGCCCGTGGCCCGCGTCAGGGGCTGGGGCGGTGGTGGCGGGGGCTCGGGCGAGGAGAAGGACAGCTCGGGCAGCGGATCGGGCGTGGGCTACGGCGTGCACGCCGAGCCGGCCGGGGTGTACGTGGTCCGGGGGGACAGCGTCACGTGGCGGCCCGCCGTGGACGCGGGGCGGATCGCCCTCACCCTGGGCCTGGCGCTGTGCGGCGCGGCCGCGCTGGTGGGCTGGGCCGCCGTCACCCGCCGTTCCTGACAGGATGGGGCCATGTCCTTCCTGCTCCGTGTCCTCGTCAACGCGCTCGCCATCTGGGTGGCCGCCTGGATCCTGCCCGGGATGGGCATCGCGGCGGACCCGTCCGTCGTCTCGGCCGTCGGGGGCGAGACCACGGCGTCGGTCCTGGCCTACCTGTTCGTCGGCCTGGTCTTCGGCGCCGTGAACGCGGTCGTGCGGCCCGTGCTGACGATCCTGTCCCTGCCGATCACCTGCCTCACGCTGGGCCTGTTCGCCATCGTGGTCAACGCGGCGATGCTGTGGCTGACGTCCTGGCTGAGCTCCTTCACGCCGCTGCGGCTCGAGATCGACTCCTTCCTCTGGACGGCGGTGCTCGCCACCCTGATCATCGGGGTGGTGTCCCTCCTGATGGGCTGGGCCGTCCCGGACCGCGAGCGCCGCTGACCCGCGCCGGGGCTCAGCCCCGGTGCAGCGCCGTCCAGAGGAACTCGTGGGACAGCGCGTGCAGGCGGGCGGCCTGCTTGTTGTCGCCCGCGCCCGCGTGCCCGCCCTCGGTGGCCTCGTAGAACCACACGTTCTCGTAGCCCATGCCGAGCATCCGCGCGGCGGCCTTGCGCGCCTGGACGGGGCCCACGCGGTCGTCGCTCGTGGCGGTCCAGAACAGGACGTCCGGGTAGTCCCGCCCCTCCTCCAGCAGGTGGTACGGCGAGAACGTGCGGACGGACTCCCACTGCTCCGGGTCGTCCGGGTCGCCGTACTCCGCGATCCAGGAGTAGCCCGCGGACAGCTTCGTGTAGCGGCGCATGTCCAGCAGCGGCACCCCGCAGGAGATCGCCCCGAACAATTCGGGGTGCCCGGTGAGCATGTTGCCCACGAGCAGCCCGCCGTTGGAGCCGCCCGAGCACGCGAGCGTTCCCCGGGTGCACACCCCGCGGTTCTGCAGGTCCGCGGCGACGGCCGCGAAGTCCTCGTACGCCCGGTGCCGGTTCCCCTGCAGGGCGGCCCGGTGCCACGCGGGGCCGTACTCGCCGCCGCCGCGGATGTTGGCGAGGACGTAGACCCCGGACCGCCCGGCGTCGTCGGTGCGGGTCAGCCAGGACCGCCCGAGGGCCCCGGAGTAGGCGGGGGTCCGGGAGACCTCGAAGCCGCCGTAGCCGGAGAGCAGCGTCGGGTTCCGCCCGTCGAGGACCGGGTCGGCGGGGCCCACCTGGAAGTAGGGCACCCGGGTGCCGTCCGCCGAGACCGCGAAGTGCTGCTCGACCGAGAGCCCGGTCGTGTCGAAGAACGCGGGGGCGGTCCTCGCCACCCGCGGCGGGGCCGTCACCCCGCCGCGGGCCGGGAGGGTGCCGCGGGACACGGTGGTCGGGGTGAGGAAGCCGGTCGCCACGAGCCAGTAGTCGTTGCCCGCCTCCGGGTCCTCGTCGTCGACGGCGTAGGCGTCCACGCTGTGCAGGGCCGGCGCCCCGGGCAGCTCGGACGAGGTCCAGGGGCCCGGCTCGGCGACGCGGACCACCGAGGAGACGTCCCGCAGCAGGTTGAGGATCAGCCGGTCGGCCGTCCAGGACCAGGACTGCAGCGACGTGCGCGCGTCCGGGACGAACACGGCGGTCACGGAGCGGTCCCCGGCCAGGAACGCCTCGAGCTCGGCCACGAGCAGGGACCCGGCCGGGTGCACGGTCCCGTCCAGCTCGAGCTCCTCCTGCGGGCGCAGCAGCAGCCACTGACGGTGCAGGTCCACCGTCACCGAGTCGGGGACGTCGACGTGCACGAGTTCCTCCTCCCGCACCAGGTAGGTCCGGGAGGCGAAGAAGTCGGCCACGTCCACGGCCACGTCCCGGACGAAGCCCGGGGTGTGGTCCCGCACGAGCACCGCCTGCACGTGGTCCTCGGCCACCTCGAACACCTGCCGGGCCTCGGCGAGGTCCTGCCCGCGTCGCAGGACGCGCACGGTGCGGGGGTAGGAGGAGGTGGTCATCGAGCCGGGGCCGAAGTCGGTGCCCACGTGCAGGGTGTCGGCGTCCACCCACGTCACGGTGGACTTCGCCGTGGGGACGTCGAAGCCGCCGGGCACGAACCGGCGCTCGTCGAGGTCGAACTCGCGCACCCGCTTCGCGTCGCCGCCGTCGGGGGAGAGGCTGAGCAGCGCCCGCCGGTGCCGCCCGCCGGTGTACTGCGGGCGCAGCAGCCGGGCCCCGCCCCAGACCCAGTCGACGCCCTCCACGGCGGCCAGCGCGTCGACGTCGAGCAGGACCTCCCACTCGGTGTCCCCGCCGAGCCAGGACTCCCACGTGGTGCGGCGGAAGACGCCGCGGGGGTGCTCGGCGTCGCGCCAGAAGTTGTAGTAGTGCGGCCCGTGCTTGGCGACCATGGGGATCCGCTCGGTCGAGTCCATGACCGCGAGCACGTCGGCCTCGAGGCGGCGCAGCCGCGGGCTCTCGAGCGCCGCCAGGGTGCGGGCGTTCTGCCCGGCGACCCACTCCAGGGGCGCGTCCCCCGTGATCTCCTCCAGCCACAGGTTCTCGTCGTGCGGCTGCTCGGCGGTCGGGCGGGCGGCGGTCTGCGCGGTCTCGGTCATGTCCGCCATCGTAGGCGCAGCCCCGTGCCCGTGGCCCGGCGGGCGGGTCGATATCCTGAGGGCCATGAGCGCAACGGGCAGGCCAGGTTCCGAACGACGGGTCACGGTGATCGGGGCGGGCCCGCGCGGGCTCTCGGCCGTGGAGCGGCTCGCGGCCCGCGCCGCGGCCTCGGGCGCCCGGGTGCGCATCGACGTCGTCGACCCCTTCCCGCCCGGTCCGGGGCACGTGTGGCGGACGAACCAGTCCCCGCTGTACCTCATGAACACGCCCTCGGTGTTCCCCACGGTGATCGCCGACGACGGCGTGCTGCCCGTGGACCCGCTCGAGCCGCTGCGGAACATGAGCTTCGAGCACTGGCGGCTCGCCGCCGTGGCGGGGACCATCGCCGTGGACCCCGACGACGCCGCGCACCTGACCCGGATGACGCCCCAGTCCTATCCGTCCCGGCGGATGTACGGGGTCTACCTCTCCTGGATCTTCCGCACGCTGCAGGACGCCCTCCCCGCCACCGTGCAGCTCGCCGTGCACCGGGCCGAGGCCGTGGGCGTGCACGTGCGGGAGCACGCCCGGCACCGCTACGACGTGGAGATCAGCGGCGGGCAGAACCTCCCGGCGGACGCCGTGGTGCTCGCCCTGGGCCACCTCGACGCCGACCTGCGCCCCGACCAGCGGGAGCTCGTGGACGGCGCCGCCGAGCTCGGGCTGACCTACTGGCCGCCCGCCGTGCCCGCCGACGTGCACTGGGACGACCTGCCCGCCGGGCGCACCGTGCTGGTGCGCGGCATGGGCCTGAACTTCTGCGACGTCCTGGCCCAGGTCACCGAGGGCCGCGGCGGGATCTACACCCAGGACGGGGAGCGCTACGTCTACCACCCCTCGGGGCGGGAGCCCGTGATCGTGGCCGGCTCCCGCCGCGGCGCCCCGTACCGCTCCAAGGCGGTGCTCGAGGGCTACTACGCCGGCTCCCTCGTCACCCGGTTCTTCACCCTCGACGCCGTGCGGGCGCTCGCGGCGCGGGCGGAGGGACCGCTGTCCTTCGGGACGGACCTCTATCCGCTGATCCGCAAGGACGCCCAGTGGAACTACTACTCCGTCCTGGCGCGGACCGCCCCGGACGCCTTCGAGACCGACCCGCAGGAGTTCCTGGCGCGCTTCGACGCCGTGCTCGGCACCGGCGACGACCACCCCGAGGGGCCCTGGACCTCCCGGGCCGAGCGGCTCATCGCGTCCGCGGTGGTCCCGGGACGGCAGCTCAACGCCCTCCGGCTGGCCCGCCCTTTCGAGGGGCTCAGCTTCGGCTCCCACGACGAGTACGCGGCGGCCCTGGTCCACCACCTGGACCGGGACGTGCACGGCGCGCTGGCCGGCGAGGACGACCCGCTGCAGATGGCCGTCGCCTCGCTCAACGCCGCGCGCACCGTGCTCAAGGCCGTGCTGGCGGACCTCGGGATCAGCGACGCCTCCTGGACCGACGAGCTGCGGCGCACGTTCGAGCCCTTCGTGGAGGGGCTCGCCTCCGGGCCGCCGGTGCTGCGGAACCAGCAGCTGGCGGCGCTGGCCCGTGCCGGCGTGGTGCGCTTCCTGGGCCCGGACCCGCAGTTCCTCGTGGACGAGGAGGAGGGCCGGTTCGTGGCGAGCTCCCCCTGGGTCAAGGACGAGCCCTTCCGCGCCGAACACCTCGTGGAGGCCATGTCCCCGCCCAACGACGTCCGGCGCAACATCTCCCCGCTGCTGTCCGCGATGCACCGGGAGGGCCTGGTGCGGGTCCGGGCCATGGAGACCCGGGACGGCGTCGCGACCGTGCCCGGCACCGGGCTGGACGTCACCCGGCCCCCGTACCGGGCCGTGCGCGTCGACGGCGGCGTGGAGCCCGGCGTCCTCGTGCTCGGCCTGCAGCTCTCGGCCGTCCAGTGGGGCGTGGCGATCGCCGCGGAGGCCGGGGCGTCCGCGGAGCTGGGTGCCCGGACCCTGGCGGACGCCGACCGCATCGCCGCGGCGGTGCTGGGCCCGGCCCCGGCACGCGACTGACCCCGGGGGCACCGGGGCCGGCCGGCGCGCCGCGGCCGGGTCAGCCGAGGCGGCGGTGCAGGACCTCGCGGGCCCGGTCGTCGGCGTGCTCCCGGAGGCCCTTGCCGGGGTGCTCGCCGGAGTTGCCCCTGCCCGGTTTCTGCGGGCCGGCGGGCCCGGCGCCGGCGGGGGCCAGGCCGATGATCTCCGGGTTGTGGTCGGAGGCCCGGTACGGGTCGGCCGCGTAGAGGTCGACCACGTTGTGGTTGTGCCGGCTGTACTCCAGGCCCACCGACTCGTGGGCGTTGATCTCCCAGATGTCCGAGCCCGTGACGATCCCGGCCGCGGCCGGAGAGGCCAGGACGTGGTCGAGGGAGCCGACCATCCCGCCGAAGGCGTAGGAGTGCTCGCCCGTTGGCGCCAGGTTCGTGTAGCCGGCCTCGTGCAGGACCCGCATCGGGTCCTCCTGGTCGTAGGAGTTGAAGTCACCGGCCAGGAGGACCCGGTCGGTGCCCTGGGTGGTCTTGAGCTCCTCGGCGAAGGCCACCAGGGCCCGGGCCTGGGCGGTGCGGTCGGCGTTCCAGGCCCCGGCGCCGTCCCCGGCGTCCGCATTGGGGCCGGTGGAGGGGGCGGAGCCCTTGGACTTGAAGTGGTTGACGACCACCGTGAAGTCGCCGCCCGCGTCCCCGCCGGCGGGGCGGAACGTCTGGGCCAGCGGCTCGCGGGCGTTGTCGAAGTTCTCCTCGTCGTCCAGGATCACGGACTCGCCCACGGTCTCGAGTGCGGCCGGCTGGTAGATGAACGCGGTGCGGATGACGTCCTCGTCCTCGACGGCGGGTCGCTCGGCCGGTGACGGCACGTACGCCCAGAGCTCGGTACCGGCGGCGGTGTTGAGGGCCTCGACCAGGTCGGACAGGGCCTGGTCCCGGTCCTTGCCGAACTTCGCGGAGTTCTCGATCTCCTCCAGGGAGACGACCTCGGCGTCCAGGGCGTTGATCGCGGCGACGATCTTGGCCTGCTGGCGCTGAAGGTCCTCCTGTTCGGCCGCCCCGCGGGCGTCGCAGCCTCCGCGCACCGAGACCGGGTCCCCGGCGCGGTCCGTGTAGTAGGTGCAGCCGGTCAGCTCGTCGCCGGTGGTGGTGAAGTAGTTCAGCACGTTGAACGTGGCCAGCTGCACGTCCCCGCCGACGTCCTCGGGGGCGGCGGTGCGGGTGTTCTCGGCGACCACGGGGGCGTCCTGGGCGTTGTCCCCGGTCACCCGGGTCGTGGGCTGGAGGCGCCACTCCTCGAACGAGTAGCCGAGCACCACCGGCGCCACGAAGTCCACGGGCGCGCCGATCCGCATCGGGGTCGTGGGAGAGAGGTAGGGGAGGGGGACCGAGGCGTTGGCGAAGTTGCCGTAGTTGGTCGTGGCGCCGTCGTCGAGCAGGACGGACCGGGCCTCGTTGTCCGCGGCCTGGGCGGCGGCCTCCGGCGAGCCGGGCGCGCCCACGGCGGTGGGCTGCACGAGCGGGGTGGTGCCGGCCGCCAGGCCGATCTCGCCGTAGCCGTTCAGGGCGTAGTTGTCGGTGATCACGAACTCACCGGCCGGGTCCAGGAGCATGCCCTCGAGGTCCTCGCGCTCCGCCTCGTCCGTGGGCCAGCCGACGGCGGCGGGCTCGACCGCCTCGGCGGCCTCGTCGAGGACCGTGACCCCCTCCGGGTGCACGCTGATCTGGGTCTGTCCGTGGTACTCGGCGACCGTCCCGGTGACCTCGACGAACTGGCCGAGCTCCACGTTCGCCACGGCCGAGGGTGAGTACACGAAGACGCCGTCGGAGGCGTCGTGGGCGGCGGTGTCCAGGTCGCCACCGGTGCCAGGGCTCTGGAGGTACCAGCCGTTGAGCCCGCCGGTGGCGTAGACGGCGGTGACCACGCCGCGGGTGGTCACGGCCTGTCCGGCCCTGGGGGAGACGTCGCCGGTGCCCTGGATGTCCCGGATCGCCAGCTCCACCGGCGGGGCGGCGGGCTCCGGGCTCGGCTCGGGGACCGGTTCGGGGGCGGGCTCGCCCCCGCTGCCACCGGAGTTCTGCGGGGTCACCGCGGTCGTGGCGGTGAAATCGGCGGAGTTGTCGTCGGTGTCCACGCCGTCGGCGCGGGTCATGGACTTCGGGTCCGCATTCGCCGACGGGCCCGTGGCGGGCGCGGTCTCGTAGGTGTTGGAGGTGCCGTAGCCGAGCAGGTCCACGAGCCCGTCGGTACCGGTCACCGAGCCAGTGGGGGCGGCCAGGGGCTGCTCGCCGTCGGAGAGCACGATCGTCCCGGAGACGCTCGCCGGGTTGAACGAGGTGGCGAGGTCGGGGGCGGGCAACGCGGCACCGCTGCCCGCGTTGGACCCGCCCTGGACCAGGAAGTAGCCGCCCGGGGCGATGGTCCCGGACAGCGCCACCGTGCTGGTGACGGTTCCGGTGCCGGACGCGGAGCGGTACTGCAGGGTCCAGCCGGTGAGGTCCACCGGCTGGACCGTGGGGTTGTAGAGCTCGACGAACTTGTGGGTGTAGACGGCGTTGGCCGAGCCGCCGTTGGTGTAGGCCTCGTTGATGACCACGTTCGCCCCGTCCGGGGCGGCGTGCACGGGCACGGTCAGCGGCGCGGCGAGCAGGGCCGCGGCCAGAGCCCCGCTCAGGGGCAGGGAGAACAGCTTGTTCACGGTGGGGAGTTCCTTCAGTGGGGGCAGGGGGAGAAGGGGAGAGAACGATCGGGGCTCAGCCGAAGAGACGGCTGAGGACCTGGTGGGCCCGCTCGGAGCCGTGCTTCCAGGCGCCGCGGCCGGGCTCGCCCTGGCCGGGGTGCTCGCCGGAGTGGCCCGTGCCGGGTTTCTGCGGCTCGGTCGGCCTGTCGGTGGGCTCCGGCTCGGTGGCGCAGTCGGTGAGCAGGTCCAGGACAGCCTCCGGCACGCGGACCTGCGTGCCGGACGGCTCGGCGACCAGCCACACGGCGGCGTCGTCGGCCAGGCCGGTCGTGTCGAGGCTGACCGAGGTCGTGCCGTCGGTGACCGGTGCCGTGCCGAGTTCAGTGCCGTCCGGGTCGCCCGCGCGCACGCTCAGCGAGGTGTTCTCCGGTGCGCCCAGGGAGGTCATGTCCAGGGAAGAGACGTCGAAGGTCACGGTGCAGCCGTCCGCGGCGGCCCCGGTCAGCGCCACGGACCGGCGGTCGAACTCGGGGGACAGCGGGCTGTTGGCGGCGAGGTACTCCATCCAGGCGTCGCGGTCGATCCGGCCGGTGTCGGTGACGTCGGTGCCCTCGGTCAGGGCGGTGAAGTTGTCGCCGCCCTCCACCAGGAAGGACACCGAGCCGATCACGTACTCGGCGGCCGGGTCGACGGGCTGCCCGTCGACCGTGATCGAGGTGATCCGGTCCCCGGCCGGGCGGGCGGCGTCGAAGGTGTAGGACACGTTCTCGGACAGCCCCAGCTGCAGGTACGGCCGGGACGATCCCTCGGGCTGCCACTGCTGTTCGAGGACCCGCTCGAACTGCTCGCCGGTGAGGGTCACGGTGGTGAGGTTGTTGGCGAAGGGCAGCACCTGGTTGGCCTCGGACTCCGTCACCACGCCGTCGCGCTCGCCGTCGATGACCTGGCCGGGGTCGTCCGCCCAGAGGAGGTCGGCGCGCAGGCCGCCGGGGTTGATGAGGCCGATCTGCACGCCGTCCGACTCGTCCAGGCTGTCGCGGATGGACTCGGCGACCAGGTTGCCGAGGCTCGACTCGGCGCCGCGGTCGTCGCGGGCCTGCACGCCGTCCCGCAGACCGTAGGCGGTGGTGATGTCCCCGGTGATCTCGCCGACCGGGGTGCTGCCCCGCTCCAGGGCCACCGCCTCGGCGTCCGCGACGATCCCGGCGACCTCCGCGACGCGCGGATACCGGGCGACCAGCTCCTCCTCGGTCGCGGTGACGACCTCGTCGACGGCCAGCACGCCGGTGGTGAGGTCGACGTCGTCGGCGGCCTCGTCGTAGCTCAGGGAGATCCGCCCGAGGCTGCCGCCGTACGAGCCGGCCTGCAGGACCGCGCGGTCGAGGTCGCCGTCGCCGTCCACGTCGACGCCCTCGTCGTAGACCTGGTGGGTGTGCCCGTTGAGCACCACGTCCACGGTCGCGCTGGTGCCGGTCACCAGCCGATCGCCGAGGGCGTCGGCCGCGTCGGCGGCGCCCTCGTGGTAGACGGCCACCACGACGTCGGCCCCGTCCGCCTCGAGCCGCTCGGCCTCGGCGTTGACGGCCTCGACGGGGTCGCCGAAGGTGATGCCCTCGATCGCGCCGGGCGAGACGAGCGTGGCGGTCTGCTGGGTGACGGCGCCGACCACGCCCACGCGCACGCCCTCGACGTCGAACGTCGCGGACGCCTCGGTGACGAGCTCGCCGTCCGGGCCGGTGACGTTGGCCGCCAGGTAGGGGAAGCCGGCGCGCTCGGTGATGCGGCCGGTCAGGTCGTCCGCGCCCCGGTCGAACTCGTGGTTGCCCACGGCGGAGGCGTCGAGCTCGAGCGCGTCGAGCACGTCGAGCGTGGGGTCGTCCTGCTGCACGGCCGAGACGTATTCGGTGGCGCCCACGTTGTCCCCGCCGGACAGCAGCAGCGTGCCGTCCTCGTTCTCCGCGCGCAGCTGCTCGATCGCGCCCGCGAAGAGGAGGGGGTCGGAGGAGAGCCGGCCGTGGTAGTCGTTGAAGTAGAGCAGCTCGACGGCCGTCTCCCCGGCCGCGGTCGCCCCCGCGCCCGGTGCCGGCGGGGGCGCCGTCCCCTGGGCGGACGCCGCGGGGAGGACCAGACCGGTCGAGGTGACCACGGCGCCGGCGGCGAGCGCGGCGAGCAGGGCAGGACGGTGCTTCTGGGGCGCCATGGGGGTCCTCCGGGGGATGCGGCGGTGCGTTGTCCCCATTTCAGCACGCGGAGGTGAACGGCGGACCACGACACCGCGACATTTCTCCGGCCCCGGGACGGGACGAGGCCCCCACCGGCCGGTTCGCGGTGGGGGCCTCGTGCGGAGGCGGAAGGTAAGGGATTTGAACCCTTGGTACGGGGTCACCGCACACCGGTTTTCAAGACCGGCTCCTTAGGCCGCTCGGACAACCTTCCCCGCGCCCGCCCGGTCCCCGGCGGGGGCGGCGGAGCGCGCAGCCCATTCTTCCACGGCGCCCGGAACGCCGCCAAAGCCCCGGTAGGGTGAGCGCGTGGACGCACCCGAGAGCCCCGACCGCGGGACGACGACGATCGTGTGATTCCGGGACGACCTGCGCGTCACGGACCACCCCGCCCTCGACGCCGCGTGCCGGCGCGGCGCGGTGGTCGCCCTCTGCGTCCTGGACCAGGAGTCCGAGGGGGTCCGGCCCCTCGGCGCGGCCGCGAAGTGGTGGCTGGACGGGTCGCTGCGGTCCCTGCGGGAGTCGCTCCGGGAGCTGGGCATCCCCCTGGTGCTGCGCCGCGGTCCCGCCGGGGCCGTGCTCCCCGAGGTCCTCGAGCGCACGGGGGCGGGCGGCATCACGTGGAACCGCCGCTACGGCGGGCCCGAGCTCGCCGTGGACGCCGGGGTGAAGCAGTGGTGCGCCGAGCACGGGGTGGAGGCGCACTCGTTCCAGGGCGCGCTGCTGCACGAGCCGTGGACCCTGCGCACCGGCGCCGGCGGCCCGTACAAGGTGTTCACCCCCTTCTGGAAGGCGCTCCGGGCGCTGGAGATCCGGCAGCCGCTCCCCGTGCCCGGGCCGGGCCGGGGGGCTGCCGCGGCGGTGGCGGCGTCCGCCGGCACCGAGGACCAGGACGACTGGGACCTGGTGCCGTCCCCGGAGCGCGCGGCCGGGCTGGCCGCGGTGTGGACGCCCGGGGAGGCGGCCGCGTGGGAGCGGCTGGACGACTTCCTGGACCGCGTCGAGGACTACGCCGAGGGCCACGACCGGCCGGACCGGGACGGCACCAGCCGGCTCTCCCCGCACCTGCGGTGGGGCGAGATCAGCCCGTTCGCGGTCTGGGACGCGGCCGTCCGGCACCGGTCCGAGCGGGGGAGCAGCCCGGGGCTGGAGAAGTTCCTGGCCGAGCTGGGCTGGCGGGAGTTCAACTGGCACCTGCTCCACCAGGTGCCGGACCTGCACGTGCGCCACGTCCGCCCGGCCTTCGACGCGTTCCCGTGGCGGGACCCGGCGGAGGCGGCCGGCGACGTCCGTGCCTGGCAGGAGGGGCGCACCGGCTTCCCGCTCGTGGACGCGGGCATGCGGCAGCTGCGGGCCACGGGGTGGATGCACAACCGGGTCCGGATGGTCGCCGGGTCCCTGCTCACCAAGAACCTGCTGGTCGACTGGCGGGTGGGGGAGCAGTGGTTCTGGGAGACGCTCGTGGACGCCGAGCCGGCGAGCGGGCCCGGGAACTGGCAGTGGGTCGCGGGCTCCGGCGCGGACGCGAGCCCGTTCTTCCGGATCTTCAACCCGCTCACCCAGGGCCGGAAGTTCGACCCCGAGGCCCGCTACATCCGCCGCTGGATCCCCGAGCTGGCCGGCGACGAGGGCGTGGACCCGCACGAGCCCGGTCTGCTCGGACCGTCGGTGGGCTACCCGGAGCCGGTCGTGGACCTGCCGGCCAGCCGCGGACGCGCCCTCGACGCCTACGCCTCGATCCGCTGAGGGCGGCGCCGGCGTCCCCCTGTTCGCCACGGGCCGACGCCGGGTGACCGGGTGCCCGCCCCGCGACACAATGGGAGCGACCGTCGCCCCGACCGGAAGGCCCCACCATGCGCGCAGTGCTCGAGACCACCCCCGGCGGACCGGAGGTCCTCGCCGTCACCGAGGTCCCCGCCCCGGAGCTCACGCCCGACGGGGTGCGGATCCGGGTCCGGGCCGCCGGGATCAACCGGGCGGACGTCATGCAGCGGCTGGGCAGGTATCCGGTCCCGCCCGGGGCGTCGACCGTCTTCGGCCTCGAGGTCTCGGGCACGGTGCAGGAGCTCGGCCCCGAGGTGCCCGCCGGCGCCGGGTTCGCCCCCGGCGACGAGGTCGTCGCCCTCCTGGACTCCGGGGGCTACGCCGAGGAGGTCGTCGTCCCGGCCGGCCAGGTCCTGGCCGCGCCCGCCGGGGTGGACCTCGTCGCCGCCGCCGGCCTGCCGGAGGTGTGCGCCACGGTGTTCTCCAACGTCTTCATGGCTGCCGCCGCCCGCGAGGGCGAGACGGTCCTGGTGCACGGCGGCACGGGCGGGATCGGCACCAACGCCCTCCAGATGTGCCGGGCCCTCGGCCTGCGCGTGCTGACCACGGTCGGCAGCCCGGAGAAGGCCGGCGCCGCACGGCGGCTCGGCGCCGAGGCGATCGACTACCGGCAGGAGGACTTCGTGGCGCGCGTGCGGGAGCTCACGGACGGGCGCGGCGCCGACATCGTGCTCGACGTCGTGGGCGGCTCCTACCTGGGGCGCAACCTGGACGCGCTGGCCACCAACGGCCGGATCGCGGTCATCGCCACCCAGGGCGGGCGCACGGGGGAGCTGGACCTCGGGAAGCTCATGGCCAAGCGGGCCGCCGTGATCGGCACCACGCTGCGCCCGCGGCCCGTGGCGGAGAAGACCCGCATCATGGCCGCCGTGCGGGAGCACGTGTGGCCCCACGTCGAGTCCGGCGCCGTCCGCCCGGTCGTGGACCGCACGTTCCCCTTGGACGAGGTCGCGCGGGCCCACGAGTACTTCGACTCCGGCACGCACATCGGCAAGGTCCTGCTCGTCCCCTGAGCGCACCCCTCGGTGCGGCCGCGGACGGCCCGGTCCCGGCCCGCCGCCGGCCCGCCCCGGCCCGCCCTCCGTGCGCACGGAGGGCGGGCCGGGCCGCCGTAGGATGGACTGTCTCCACTCGAAAGGACCGCCCGTGGCATTCCTGCGCGACTACCGCGCCGCTCGCCGTGACGAGGCCGAGCTCGGTCTGGGCGTGTGGCGCCGCGCCCACGACCGGTTCCGCCGGGGTCTGGACCGCTTCCACCAGATCCTCGAGAGCCTCCCGGACAAGACGCTCGCGCAGTCCGTGGTCCCCACCGCCAACGCGCTCGCCGATCTGCTGCCGGAGGTGCGGGCCGTGTGCGCGGCGGCGCAGCGCACGGCGCCGAGCAGCAGCCACGACATCCCGGCCTCCCCGGGCGGCTACCTCAACGACGTCCACCGCGAGCTCTCCCGGGCCGGCAACGCGATGGCCCAGGCGGCGGAGGCCCTCACCATGGCCCGGTTCGTGCGGGCCGACGAGGAGTCCTCGGCCCACCGGCTGGACGCGGTCGTCCGCCGGGCCGAGGCGGTGCGGGAGCACGTGGAGCGCGCCGAGGAGCTGCTGCGCCGCGGCTGAGCCCGTTCCCGGCGGCGACGGGGTGGACCCGACAGCCTGCTGATGGTTTGATGGGCGGCATGACCTCCTCCGGATACGACTACCGCGCGGCCGACGGCGAGTTCGACGCCCGCTGGTCCCGCTCTCCCCTCGGCCGACCCGGCCGCGGAGGCCCCGGCCGCTTCGGCCCGGGCTACGACCTGCCCGGCCGCCGGGGCGGGGGGTACGGCCGCCGTTCCGGCTTCCGGATGCTCCCCTTCCCCGGGTACTCCACCCGGACGCGCCGGGGCACGAACGTCACGGTGGGCGGTTGCTGCCTGCCCCTGCCGATCGGCTGCCTGACCACCACGGTCCTCGCGGGCGCGGCGGCCGTCCTCGTGGGCCGCACCGCCCGCGGCTGAGCGTCCCGGCGGGCCGGGCGGCGGATCACGCGGCCGCCGGCTCCGCCCGCAGGACCTCGATCGGGACGGGCACGACGCGCTCGACCGGGGCGGGGACGGCGTGCTCCGCCGGGACGGGCGCGAGGTGCTCGACCGGGACGGGCCCGTCCTCCTCGGCCTCCAGCGGCGGGCTGAGGCGCCAGCCGACGGCCTCCAGGTCGAGGGCGAGACGCGTCTGGCCGGTCACGGCGCCCTCGTCGCAGTAGCGGCCGAACGACCGGTGGACGTCCTCGAGCGCCTGCCAGCGGATCAGCGCGGCCGGGCCCCCGACGGCGGTGGACCGGGCGGAGACGGCGCCCACGTTGCGGTCCCGGAGCGCGGCCAGGGCGCGGGCCAGGAAGCCCGGTGGCAGCTGGACGCCGGGGTCGAGGACCAGCACCAGGTCGTCCGGCTCCATCCGGACGGTGTCCAGGGCCTGGTTGAGCGCCCCGGCACGGTGGTGCCGGTTGTCGACGGTGAGCAGGACCTCGGCGCCGGCGTGCAGGGCGACCTCGACGGTGGCGTCGGTGGAGTCGTCCGACATGACGAGGATGCGCTCCGGCGGACGGGTCTGGCGGTGGAGGGAGACGACCGCGTGCTCGACGCGGGCCGCCTCGTCGTGGGCGGGAATGATCGCGGCGATCATGACGACTTCTCTCGGCGTGCCCGGCGTGCGTCCCGCCGCTGACGTCCCCCTGCGGCGGGGCGCCCGACCGGCCCCTGAACGAGTGTTCTCGGTGACAACGTGAGCCCCCTGACGTGTTGTCCTGGACCAAAGTCTAGGCACCGCGGCGGACACTTTACATCCGCAAATCAGGGGACGTCCGCCCCGGCCGGACGCGGGTCCGGCGCGTCCCCGGGGGTGCTACACCTCGTCCCGGCCGCACAGCCGGCACAGCTTCCACACGTTCGTGTCCCCGTGCCGCTCGAACACCACCCGGCTGACCAGGGCCTGGATGAGAGCGAGCCCGCGGCCGGACTCGCGGTGCTCCTGCGCCATGGCCCCCGTGAGGTCGACCTGCGCCGGTGCGGCGCCGATCTCGTAGATCCTCGCCTCCAGCCGGTGGGGGTCCGCGACCAGGTCCACGGAGAGCTCGATCGGGTCCTCCGCCGCGGGTACCGCGTGCACCACCACGTTGCCGGCCGCCTCCACGACCGCGAGCGTGAAGGCCATCCGGTCGGTCTCGGGCACGAACGCGGCCTCCCCCCACAGCGCGTCCAGGTCCTCGTGCAGGGCGTCCACCGTCAGGGCGGTGGCCGGGCCCCGGCGCGAGCGGCGGGCCGTGGGCTCAGTCATCGGCGAAGGCCGCGTCGGCGGTGTCGTAGGGGGTCAGGACGCGGTGCATGCTGGTGAGCTCGAGGACCATGCGGACCTGGGGGCGGACGTTCGCGATCCGCAGGTCGCCGCCGGCCTGACGGGCCAGCTTGAGGCACCCGATGAGGGCGCCCAGACCGGACGAGTCCATGAACTCGGTGCCGCCGAGGTCGACCACCACGTGGTTGCTGCCCTCGTCGACGACCTTCGCCACGACCTCCCGGAGCTTGGGCGCTCCCACCATGTTGAGCCGTCCGGTGCCCGTGATGTGGGCGAACCTCGGCTTCTGCTCAATCGTGAACTGCATCGGCACTCCTCTCCTCGGGCTCGAAGCCCGTGTATCTCGCGGCGGTGACGAGCACGCTCAGCACCACCAGGTCGAAGGCGACCCAGGCCACGTTGACCAGGGTTCCCACCGGTTCGTTCAGCCCCACCGCCAGCCGGGCGGTCCCCACCAGGAGGGCCGCGGCCAGCAGCCCCATCACCACCAGCTGCGGGCGGATGAGGTGCCAGGCCGGGCCGGCGTCCTGCCGCACCTTGGGCGTGACGGCGAAGCCGAGGGGGCGGCCGAACCAGACGTTGCGGGCGGCCGTGGTGCACGCCCTGATCCAGATGGGGAACAGGGCCAGGCTGTACTGCTGGCCGCGCCAGGTGGGGATGCCCCGGCCCACCACGAGGAACAGCAGCTGGTTCACCACCATGAAGGGGATGAAGCGGACGAAGAAGTCCCAGCTGAGGCTCGTGACGGGGAGGATGCCCAGCACCAGGTACACGATGGGCGCGGCGAAGTAGACGACGGCCGCGAAGCCGGACAGGTAGCTCCACATCGTGGCGAAGTACATGAGCCGCTGGCCCCACCCCAGCCGGCGCTGCAGCAGCGGGTTCTCCCGGAGCAGCACCTGCACCGTGCCCTGCGCCCAGCGCAGGCGCTGGGTGAGCATGGTCTTCAGGTCCTCGGGGGCCAGGCCGTGGGCGAGGACCTCGTGGTGGTAGACGCTGCGCCAGCCCAGGCCGTGCAGGCGCATCGCGGTGGCCATGTCCTCGGTGACGGAGATCGTCGCCAGCGGCATCACCGGCTGGGCCTCGCCGGGCCGGTCCACGGAGACCGCCTCGAGCACCTCCCGGACCGGTTCCACGGCGGCCAGGGGGGACAGGTCGCGGCGGGACATCCGGTCCACGGCGGAGGCGAGCTCGTCCGGCCACACCATGCCGTCCTCGGGGGGCAGGTCCAGGGCGGCGATCGAGGCGAGGTCCGCCTCGATCTGGGAGAAGTCCTGCGTGACGGTGCGCCGGGCCGCCGCGTCCACCTCGCGCTGCAGGCGGTAGGTCAGCTCGGTCAGGGGGGCGCCGGCCTTCAGCTCGGCGCGGGCCCGGGCGGTGGCGGCCTCGACGTCGTCGAGCATGCCCGCGACGACGGGGTTCGCGGCCTCCGGGGACCGTCGCGCCCTGCGCAGGGCGGCCCGGGTGCGGGCGAGGGACTCCTTCACGTCCTGCTCGACCTCCTGGACGTAGCCGGAGAGGCCGAGCTGCATGAGCGCCTCGCGGCGCAGGATCGCGTTGGAGCCGCAGAAGAAGGCGGCGTTCCAGCCGTCCTTGCCCTGCTGGATGGGGCCGTAGAACAGGGGGGCCTGGCTGCCGAGCGGATCGTGGTCCGGCACGTTGACGAACCACTGCGGCGTCTGCACGAGCGCCACCCTGCGGTCGTTGAACCAGCCCAGGGTCCGGTCCAGGATCTCCGGGGCCGGGACCTGGTCGGCGTCGAGGATCAGCAGGAACTCGCCCTGGGTGAGCATCAGGGCGTTGTTGAGGTTGCCGGCCTTGGCGTGGCGCGGCCGGTCGGTCCAATCCTCGCTTCGCGTCAGGTAGCCCAGCCCGTGCTCGGCGGCGAGCGCCTCGAGCTCGGGGCGGGCCCCGTCGTCGAGGATCCACGTGCTGTGCGGGTGCCGGATGGCCTGCGCCGCCAGGGCGGTGCCCATCACGAGGTCGAGGGGCTCGTCGTAGGTCGTGATGAACACGTCCACGGTGGCGCCCGCGGGCGGGGCGCCGGCCTCCCCGCGCCGCCGGAGCCGCCAGACGGTGAGCCCGAACAGCGAGACGTCGATCAGGCTGTACGTCTCGGCGAGCACCAGGGGAACGGCGATCCACCACGCCGACCAGTTCAGCGACTCGAGCCAGCGCCAGGCGATGTAGTTGACGCCCAGCAGGAGGGTCAGGACGACCAGGAGCCGGACGAGGAAGCGGTTCACGGGGCGGACCGGCGGCGGACGACCACGGCGGTGACGTCGTCGGTGCGGGTCTCCTCGCCGGCGAGGTCGAGGACCGCGGTGCAGGCGGACGCGGCGTCCTCGTGGCGGGAGACCACGTCCGCGACCGCCTGCACGGCGTCGTCGACGTCCTCGTACGCGTCGAGGAGGCCGTCGCTGACGACGACGAGGGCGTCGCCGGGCGCGAGCACGATCCGGCCGGGCACCCACTGCGTCCCGGGCACCGCCCCCACCGGGGGGCCGCCCGGGCGCAGCCGGTCGATCCCGTCCGCGCGCACGTGCAGTCCCAGCCCGTGGCCCGCGTCGACGTACTCCACGACCCCGTCGGCCGTGTCCAGGCGGGCGTGGAAGAGCGTGACGAAGGAGTCGGAGTGGGCGAGGTC
Source organism: Kocuria sp. UCD-OTCP (assembly GCF_000349605.1). Lineage (NCBI taxonomy): Bacteria > Bacillati > Actinomycetota > Actinomycetes > Micrococcales > Micrococcaceae > Kocuria > Kocuria sp. UCD-OTCP. The sequence goes on along the minus strand of NZ_AOSQ01000002.1, from coordinate 38,904 downwards.
GTGCTCGAGGTGCCGGCAGGTGTCGCCGAAGGCCTGCGCCATGTCCGGCTGCCCGGCCGCGGAGCGCAGCACGGCGCGCACGGTGGCGGCGATGAGCGCGGCCCCCATGCCCTTGCCCATGGCGTCGGCCAGCGAGACCTGGAGCCCGCCCTCGGTCGTGTACCAGTCGAAGAAGTCCCCGCCCACGCTGCGGGACGGCCGGCACGCCCCGGCCACGTCGTAGCCGGGCACGGCCGGGGCGGCGGCGGGCAGCAGGCTGCGCTGGACCTCGGCCGCGCGGCGCAGCTCCTCGGCGTCGGCCTGCTCCGCCCGGGCGCGCGGCCGGCGGAACATCGCCTCGATCCTGGCCTGCAGCTCCCGGGGGCTGAACGGCTTGCTGATGTAGTCGTCCGCCCCGCGCTCGAGGCCCTCCAGCCGGTCGATCTCGCCCGGGCGGGCCGTGACCATGAGCAGGTAGGCGTCCGAGAACTGCCGGACCCGCCGGCAGACCTCCAGCCCGTCGAGGTCCGGGAGGCTGAGGTCCAGGGTGATGAGATCGGCGCCGTCGCGGCGCACGGCCTCGATGCCCTCGAGGCCGGTCGCGGCGGTCGTCACGGTGAAGCCGCGCATGCCGATGGTCTGGGCGAGGAGGTTGCGGATGTCGTCGTGGTCTTCGATCACGACGGCACGGCGACCCTGGGGGGAGGGGGTCATGGACCCATTAAGCCGCTATTCTTTGCAATTGTCATCCCGACCCCCCGAGGGTGACGCACCCAGTCGGAAGAGTTCTCCCGTGGACCGCTTGCTCACCGTCCTCTCCCTCGACCGGATCAGCTTCCACGAGCTGTCGATGCGCCGGCGCGTGCTCCTCAGCCAGCTGCCGCTGTTCGTCACGACCGTCGTCCTCGTCGCCGGGATCTGGGTGGTCCACGAGCCGCTGCGGGGCGACCTGCGGGTGCAGCTGGCCCTGGCGCTCACGGTGGCGCTGACGGCCCTGTGCGTGCTGGTGCCGTGGGACCGGCTGCCCTACGGGGCGTTCCTGGCCGTCCCGGTCCTGGACTTCGTCCCCATCACCCTGCTGCGGGAGGGCACGCTGAGCACGGTGACCGGGGTGGGCATCATGGCCGCGTTCCCCGTCATCTGGCTCACCGGCTCCGGGCGGCTGCCCCGGGCGTCCGCCCCGCTGGGGTTCGTCCTGACCCTCGCCATGGTGTGGGTCCCGCTCCTGGTCCCGCCCCGGCCGCTGAGCGCGCAGCTGCTGACGGCCCCGCTGCTGATCCCCGTCATGCTGCTGGGCATCGGGCTCACCGTCCAGGTGCTGTCGAACAGCATGGAGCGCCAGAACGCCGAGCTCGAGGCCAAGGACGCCGAGCTGCGCCGGCTGCTGGGCGTGACCGCGCGGCGGGAACGGCTGCTGAACACCGTCCTGGACACGGTGGACGTGGGCGTGCTGGCGATCGACGAGCACGGCCACGACATCCTCATGAACCGCCGACAGCACCGGATCCACGAGCTCTCGCTGCCCGAGGGGGTGCGGGACGGCGCCGAGGCGGACCTGCGGGTCTACGCGGACGGGGACGGGACGCCGCTGCCCGTGGACCGGCGTCCCGCCCGCCGCGCGATCCGCGGCGAGTCCTTCTCCGACGCCCTGGTCTGGGCGGGGGAGCCGCCCCTGCAGCGGGTGCTCTCCGTGTCCGCCCGCGTGCTCCGGGACGAGGACGGCGGGACCGAGGGCTCCGTCCTGTCGTTCAACGACGTGACCGAGCTGGTGGCGGCGCTGCAGGCCAAGGACGACTTCGTGGCCGGCGTCTCCCACGAGCTGCGCACGCCCCTGACGTCCATCCGCGGCTACACCGAGCTCCTGGCCATGGACGAGCGGCTCCCCGGGCACGTCCGCTCCGGGCTGGAGGTCGTCGAGCGCAACGCCGACCAGCTGCTCGTCCTGGTCGAGGACCTCCTCCGCACCGCGGGCCCCGTCCTGGCGCTGCAGCCGGCGGAGGCCGACCTCGTCCAGGTGGTCCAGCAGTCCGTCGCGGCGGCCGGGCTCCGCGCCGCGGAGGCGGGGGTGGACCTGCGGGTCGACGCCCCGCCCCGCCTCGTGCTGCCCTGCGACCCCGTGCGCCTGGGGCAGGTGCTCGACAACCTGCTCTCGAACGCCATCAAGTACTCCCCGGACGGCGGGCCGGTGACGGTCCGGGTGGCCCGGGCCGGGACGACCGTGCAGGTGCAGGTGGCGGACCGCGGCATGGGGATGCGCCCAGAGGACGCCGAGCACGTGTTCGGCCGGTTCTTCCGCAGCAGCAACGCCCGGATGAGCGCCATCCCGGGCCTGGGCCTGGGCCTGGCGGTCGTGCACGAGATCGTCGAGCGGCACGGCGGCACCATCCGCTGCGAGAGCGCACCGGGGGAGGGAACCGTCTTCACCCTGACCCTCCCGGCGGCCGGACCGGCGGGTGCGGAGGACCCCGGCCGGGCGGAGCAGGACGGATCACCGGCTGTACTCCAGGCGGACCGAGTTGTCGTCGGGCAGCACCAGGACCGTGCTGCCGGCGACCGTCCACTGCTCGGGCAGGAGGAAGTACCGGCCGCCCCGCAGCGTCAGGAGCCGTAGCCCGTCGTAGCGGTGGAGCGGGTCGTCGGGTCCGCCCAGCTCCTCCGTACGGACCCCGGGCAGGCCGATGTGCAGGGGCTTCTCGCTGTAGACGACCGCCCGCGGCATCGTCCCCAGCTCCTCCTCCAGGTCGTGGGCCAGGGCCCGGCCCATGGCCTCGGCCACCGACGACGTGCCCCAGAACACCAGGAGCGCGACCACGGACACCAGCGCGAAACCCCGCAGGAGCGGCCGCTCCGGCGCGGCGGGCCGCTCGTCACGGGCGGTGACGCGCCGCCGCAGACCGGCGGCCCAGGCGGCGGCGAGGACGCACAGCGCCATGGCGAAGGGGATCACCCAGGCCTCCTCCTCCGGCACGGCGCCGCCCAGGAGCCGCACCGCGACCGCCAGCCCGATGAAGAACCACGTCCCCCGGCGCGCCCACCGCGCCACCGGGGCGCTCCCGGACCGGCGGGCACGGGCCTCCACGCGCTCGCGCACCCGGCGGTCCAGCCAGATCCCGCCGAGCACGGCCACGGCGATCCAGAGGAGCTGGACGTACAGCGAGCCGATGCTCAGCAGCAGGTAGTCCTGGGTGGTGTAGCCGAAGAGGTTCGCGTCCAGGCCCATCTCCCGGGCCTGGGCGCCGGCGCGGACCCAGCCGAAGTAGACCAGCAGGGCCGTCAGCAGGCTCACCCCCACGCCCAGCTTCGAGACCGCCTGGAAGAGCCGCCCCCAGAGCGGGGACCCGTCCGGCTCCTGCTCCGCCACCGTGGCTCCTAGAGTGTGGGTGGAGCGGTGGGCGCGGGTGCCGGGGCGGGCGCCGGCGGGGGCGCCGGCGGGGGCTCGGGACAGGCGGCGGCCGGCACCTGGTACACCAGGTAGCCCTGCCCGCCGACCGGCCAGTCCGCGTCCGAGACGGTCACCGGGACGGGGCCGGCGACGTCCGACGGCGGGGCGCGGAAGAACAGGCTTCCATTGCCCTGCTGCACCGGCACGACCGCGGCGCCCACCGACACCGCGCGGATGCCCTCCGGCGGCACCCACTCGAGGTTGCCCTGCAGGAAGACCGGTGCGCCGCCGCAGGTGGACACGGGGATCTCCAGGCCCTCGACACCGGGGGCCAGCGGCGAGAGGAGGCCCTCCAGCACGAGGGGGCAGGCCGTGCCGTCGGGGACCTGCAGCTCCGGGACCGCCTCCGGTGCCCGGCGGTGGAACTCGACCAGCCGCCGCAGGCCCGCCACGGTCTCCTCCTCCCAGCAGCCGGCGGGCGCCGGGACGGCGGCCAGGGCGTCCTCGCCCTGCCGCCACAGCTCGGCGTCGTTGGTCGTGGCGGCCTCGCACAGGAGGGCGCCGGCACGGGGGACGGGCTGGGCCCGGGACGCGAGCAGCTGCTCGTCGCCGCAGTCCCCGTCCTTCAGGGGGTCGTACCACAGCGGGGTGCCCTCCCCGGTGGGCCCCATGCGGAGCCAGGTCAGGACGCGGGACACCCGGGGCTCACCCGGTGCGGGCGAGGCCGGGGAGGCCGTGTCCGGGGGAGGAGCCGTCTCCGGCGGAGGACCGGGGGAGGGGCCGCAGGCGGACGTCACCAGGGCCGCTCCGGCGAGGACGAGCAGGCCGAGGCGCTGTCGCGAACGGAGTTTCATGGTGCACCGCCCAAGTGGTCCGTGGCGGCCGATCGCGCCCGGTTGCCTCAGCGTACGGCGGACCCCACCCGCCGAACACCACTGTGACCAGGGGGGACGCGACTGTGACGGCCGGTGCGCACCGCCCGTCGCGGGGTTCGAGGGGCGGGGGCAGGTGGCCCGGTGGACGGGCGCGGGGCGGGACGACGAAGGCTCCGGACCCAGGGGGTCCGGAGCCTTCGTCCGGTGGGAGCCTCCTGTCGGAATCGAACCGACGACCTTTTCATTACGAGTGAAACGCTCTACCGACTGAGCTAAGGAGGCGTGCACGCGGCCGTCCGGGACGGCCTCAGTGCAGGTGAAACTGTAGCAGAGAGCGCGGGGGCGTCCCCAATCGGCGGGGCCGGGCGCGGTGCGCGCGTTCCCCGGGAGTTCACCGGCTCTTCGGCTCCCCGGCCTTACCGGCCCGCAGGGCCGGGGCGCAGCATGGACGGACACGACGACGGGGCCGGCCGCTGCGGTCCGCCCGGAACAGGAGCAGCCCAGTGCGCACACCGGACGGCGGCATCGCGCCGGATCTCGAACTGGCCTTCCTGGACATGTCCGGAACCGTGTTCCACGACAACGGGATCATGGAGCGGGCCTTCGAGCGCACCGTGACCGGTCTCGGCGTCGACCCCGGCTCGGAGCGGTTCCGGCAGATGCTCCACCACGTCCGGGACACGCTGGGCCAGTCGAAGGCGGGAGTGCTCGAGCAGCTGTTCGCGAGCGACCCCCACCGGGCACGGCAGGCGGTCCGGGACTTCGAGCGCCACCTCGACGAGCTGCTGGCCACCGAGGGGGTCATTCCCGTGGAGGGCGCGGAGCAGGCCGTCACGGCGCTGCGCGAGGCGGGCCTGCGGGTCTGCCTGGCCACCGGCTACAACCGGCACAGCCTGAACACGCTCCTCGAGCAGCTCGGCTGGACGGGTCTCGCGGATCTCAGCCTGTGTCCCTCGGACGCGGGGCGCGGACGACCCTGGCCGGACATGGTGCTCACCGCCGTGCTGGCGCTCGACCTCGGCGACGTCCGCCGGGTCATGGTGGTGGGGGACACCGCGGCGGACGTGCAGGCCGGCCTGCGGGCCGGCTCCGCCGCGGTCGTCGGCGTCCGCACGGGCGCGCACGACGCCGCGTCCCTGCGCGCGGCCGGCGCCCACGTGGTGGTCGACTCGGTCCGGGACCTCCCCGGACTCGTCCGCACGCCGGTGCCCGGCGCGCGCTGACGCCCACCGTGCCGGCACCGGTCGCCCGGGTCGCGGCGGATCAGGAGCAGGTCGTCCCCTCCGCGGGGAGCTCGCCCTCCAGCAGGTAGGCGTCCACGGCGTCCTGCACGCAGCGGTTGCCGGCCGTGTAGGCGGTGTGGCCGTAGCTGTCGTAGGTCAGCAGCCGGGCGCTGTCGAGCTGCTCCACGAGGGCCTCGGACCAGTGGTAGGGGGTCGCGGGGTCGTGGGTGGTGCCCACCACGAGGACGGGATCGGCGCCGGCGGCGTCGAGCGGCTCCGGCAGGCCCGCCGGGTCGACCGGCCATCCCTGGCACGCGGCGTCGCCGTAGCCCAGGTACGGGCCGAAGGTCGGGGCGACCCGCTCGAGCTCCTCCTGGTGCCGGGCCATCTGCTCCGCCGTGACCGTCCCGTCGGGCCGGTCGAGGCAGTTCACGGCCGTGAACGCCATGGTGGTGTTGCTCGTGTACCGGCCCTCGGCGTCGCGCCCGTGCGTGGCGTCCGACTGGGCGAGCAGCGCGGAGAAGTCGCCGTCGAAGGCGGCGCCCAGGGACTCGTTGAGCGTCTCGTAGCCGGTGGTCGCGTAGAGGGGCCCCAGGATGCCCTCGACCACGTTGGTGGCGGTGACCCGCCGGCCGTCGGCGGCGGTCACGGTCTCCTCCTCGACGGAGGCGATGAGCTCCTGGATCCGGGTCATCGCCTCGTCCGTGGAGACGTCGGCCACCACGCAGTCCCGGATCTCGAACTGGCACTGCTGCACCCAGTGGCGCAGGTTGTCCTCGAAGCCCTCGGCCTGGTCGGCGGTGGCCTCCATGTCGCTCAGGGTGGGGTCCACGCCGCCGTCGAGCACGAGCCGGCCGACCCGGTCGGGGAACAGGTCGGCGTACACCGCGCCGAGGTGGGTGCCGTAGGAGAAGCCCAGGTAGGTCGTCCGCTCGTCGCCGAGCACGGCCCGGAGCACGTCCATGTCCCGGGCGGCGCTCACGGTGTCCATCTGCGCCACGAGCTCGCCGGAGTCCTGCACGCACGCGGCGCCGAGCTGTTCGTACTCCTCCTGGATCTGCTCGACCGGCTGCTCCTCGGGGTCGAACATCGGCTCGGCGCGCCACGCGTCCAGCTCCGCGTCGTCGAGGCACTCGATGCCCTCGGAGCGGCTCACCCCGCGCGGGTCGAAGCCCACCACGTCGTAGGCCTCGCGCACGTCGCCGGTGACCGTGTACTGCGCGTAGAGCATCGCGTCCACCCCGGAGGCGCCGGGCCCGCCGGGGTTGAGGAGCAGGCTGCCGCGGGCGTCCCCGCCTGCGGGCAGGCGGGACATCACCACGGTGGTGGTCGCCCCGCCGGGGTCGGCGTAGTCGAGGGGCACCTCGACGTCGGCACACTGGAGGTCGTCCTGCGCGCCGTTGGTCTCCACCTCGAACGTGCAGTCCCCCCAGGTGACGGTCTGCGTGTAGTAGCGCTGGAGCTCCTCGGGGGCGCCCTCGACGACGGCGCCGGTGGCGCCCCCGGAGGTCGGCTCGCCCGTGGCCCCGGCCCCGAGGGACGAGCAGCCGCTCAGGAGCAGGCCGGTCGCGGCCAGCGCGGCCGTGACGGGCAGGAGGGCGCGGCGTGAGGGGGCGGCGCGGCGGGTCATGGGGCTCCTCGAGGGGGTGGGGGGATGGGGGTCGGGGGCGGGGTCAGAGCAGGGAGACGGCCATGGCTTCGAAGGCCAGCTGCGCGCTGACGTTGGTGCGGATCCGGTCCCGGGTCCGGCTGATCACGTCGATGCGGTGCAGCGTCCGCTCGGGGGTCGAGTTGGACGCGTGGTCCTGCAGCTGCTGGGCCAGGTGCTCGTTGACCAGGGCGGAGCCCGTGCGCAGCTGGAGGGTCAGGACGTCGCGGTAGAAGGTGGTGAGGTCGATGAGGAAGCGGTCGAGGGTGTCCGTCTGGATCCGCCGGGACCGGCGCTTCTGGTCGGCCTCGAGCCGGTTGAGGGCGCCGCGGATGGCCGGCGGCACCCGTCCGGACTCCGGCGCGCCCAGGGCCACGAGCAGCTGCTTGCGCTCCGCCTCGTTGCGGGACTCGGCGTCCGCCTGGGACTCCTCCACGGCGATCTTGTGCAGCCGGTCCGCGGCGCGCACGGCGTCCGGAACCCCGGACAGCTTCAGCGGCATGGACACGACCTCCTGCCGCCGGGTGCGGGCGTCGTCGTAGAGGGCGAGCCGCTTCGCGATCCCCACGTGGGACTGCGCCAGCCGGGCGCTCTCCTCCGCGCGCTGCCGGGGCACCCCGTGCCGGCGGATCAGCAGCTCGGCCACGTCCGCCACGGCGGGCACCTTCAGCGTGGCCGGGCGGCAGCGGGAGCGGATGGTCACGAGCACGTCCATCGGGCTCGGGGCGCACAGCAGCCAGATGGTGTTGGGCGGGGGCTCCTCGATGGCCTTGAGCATCACGTTCGAGGTGCGCTCCGCCATGCGGTCGGCGTCCTCGACCACCATGACGCGCCAGCGGCCCACCGAGGGCCGGTCCTGGGCGCGGACCACGAGCTCGCGGGCCTCCTCGATGGTGATCTGCGGGTTCTCCGTGACGAAGTGGGTGAGGTCCGCGTGCGAGCTGGCCAGGACCGTGCGGCACGCGTGGCACTGCCCGCACCCGCGCTCGACGGGGTCCTCCTGCTCGCACAGCAGGGCCGCGGCGAACGCGAGCGCCGCGTTGGAGCGCCCCGAGCCGGGCGGACCGGTGAACAGCCAGGCGTGGGTGGGCCGGTCCTCCTGGGCGGCGCGCCGCAGCTGCGCCACCACGGCGTCCTGGCCCAGCAGCTGGTCCCACACGCTCACGCGCTCACCTCCGCGGCCCGGGCGGAGCGGGCGAGCCCGGTGAGGCGCTCGCGCACGGCGGCCGAGAGCTCCCCTGCCGGCCGGGTGGCGTCGAGCACCAGGTAGCGCTCCGGAGCCCGGCCGGCGAGCTCGAGGAACGCCGCCCGGTTCGCGTCGTGGAAGGCGTCGGGCTCTGTCTCCAGGCGGTCGCCCGCGGTGCCGTCCCGGGCCTCCCGGCGGGTCCGTCCCGTGCCGGCCGGGACGTCGAGCAGCACGGTGAGGTCCGGGACGAGCCCGGCCGTGGCCCACGCGTTGAGCTCCGCGACGCGGTCCAGGCCGAGGCCGCGCCCGGCGCCCTGGTAGGCGGCGGAGGAGTCGGCGAAGCGGTCGCAGACCACGGTCCGGCCGGCGGCGAGCGCGGGGCGGATGAGCTGGGCGACGTGGGCGGCGCGGGCCGCGGCGAAGAGCAGGGCCTCGGCGCGGGCGTCGACGGGCCCGTGCGCCGGGTCCAGCACGAGCTCGCGCACCCTCTCGCCCAGCGGGGTCCCCCCGGGCTCCCGGGTGCGCAGGGTGTCGTGCCCCTCGGCGCGCAGGGCGTCCACGAGCAGGCCGACCTGGGTGGACTTCCCGGCGCCGTCCCCGCCCTCGAACACCACGAAGAGCCCGCGCCCGGACGGCGCGGGGGAGGACGCCGCGGCGGAGGCGGGCGGCGGGGCGGGGGCCGGTCGGAAGGTCACGGTCCCAGCCTATCCACCCGCGCGGACAGCGCCGCCGGTGCGCGCGCGGCTGGGGACGCCGCGGGCCGATAGCCTGGGGCCATGACTGCGCGCCCCGAGACCCCGCCCGCCCACGGCTCCGCCGACCTCCGCCCGGACACCGTGCTGGTCGCGGGCGGGCGGCCCGCACCGGAGCACGACGCGCCGGTCGGCCCGTCCATCGTCCTCACCTCCACCTACCGGGGCTCCGCCGGGCTCGACGCCGAGGACCGCACCTACGGGCGGTTCAGCAACCCCACGTGGGAGGACCTCGAGGATGTGCTGGCGCGGCTCGAGCGGGCGGAGCTCCCCGCACTGGCCTACGCCTCGGGACTGGCCGCCGTCGCGTCGGTGCTCTCGCTCGTCCCGGCGGGCGGTCGCCTGGTGCTGCCCCGGCACAGCTACCAGGGCTCCCTGGCCCTGGCCGCGGACCTCGAGGCCCGCGGGCTGCTCACCGTGCGGACCGTGGACGTCACGGACACCGAGGACGTGGTGGCCGCGCTCGACGCCGCCGACCTGCTCTGGCTCGAGAGCCCCACCAACCCCATGCTGGAGGTCGCCGACCTCCCCGCGCTGCTCGCGGCGGCCCGCGAGCGCGGCGTGCTCACGTGCGTGGACAACACCTTCGCCACCCCGCTGCTGCAGCGCCCGCTGGAGCACGGCGCGGACATCGTGGTGCACTCCGTGACCAAGTACCTGGCGGGGCACTCCGACGTCGTCCTGGGGGCCGCCGTCACCTCCGACCCTGCCCTGCGGACCCGGCTGAAGGGGCACCGCTCCCTGCACGGCGCGGTCCCGGGCCCGTTCGAGGCGTGGCTCGCGCTGCGGGGGATGCGCACCCTGGCGGTGCGGGTCGAGCGCTCCGCGGCCACCGCCGGGGAGCTCGCCCGCCGCCTCCAGCAGCACCCGGCCGTGCGCGAGGTCCGCTACCCGGGCCTGCCCGGGGACCCCGGGCACGAGCGTGCCGCCGCGCAGATGGACGGCTTCGGCTCGATCGTGGCGATCGTGCCCGCGGGGGACGTCGCCGCCGTCGAGGCGGCCGTGGACGCCCTGCGCGTGTGGACCCCCGCGACCTCGCTCGGCGGGGTGGAGTCGCTGATCGAGCGGCGGCGGCGGCACCACGAGGAGCCGCACAGCGTCCCGGAGACGCTGCTGCGCCTGTCGGTGGGCATCGAGAACGTCGAGGACCTCTGGGAGGACCTCGACCGCGTCCTGTGCGCGATCGACCGGTAGGCTGGACGGCGTGGACATTCCCTGGGTCTTCTTACTCGTGCGCTTCATCGACATCGCGCTGGCACTGGTCGTCGCCGGCCTGGCCGTGTGGGCCTTCGTGGACTGCCTGACCAAGGCGCCGGTGCAGTTCCAGCGCGCCTTCAAGCGCACCAAGGGCTTCTGGCTCGCGCTCACGGGCGGCTCCCTCGCGTTCACGGTCTTCACGCTGATGCTGCTGCGGCCCAGCCTGTTCGTCCTGCTCATCGCGGGCACGGCCGTGGGGGTCTACCTGGCCGACGTCCGCCCGGCCGTGGGCCTGGAGTCCAAGGGCCCCAACAACTGGTGACCGCCCGTCCCCGGGCGCACGGCGCCCGGCCCCGCGACACGGGGCGCCCGTGACGCCGGCTTGTCCCGCGCCGCCGCCCGGGTGGAAGAATGGCCCCATGGCTACCGAATCAGCACCGCACAAGCTCGTCCTGCTCCGGCACGGACAGTCCGACTGGAACGAGAAGAACCTGTTCACCGGGTGGGTGGACGTGGACCTGACCGAGAAGGGGCGGGAGGAGGCCGTCCGCGGCGGTGAGCTGCTCGTCGAGAAGGGGATCGCCCCGGACGTTCTGCACACCTCGCTCCTGCGCCGGGCGATCACCACCGCCCACCTCGCGCTGGACCGGGCGGACCGGCACTGGATCCCCGTGAAGCGGTCGTGGCGGCTCAACGAGCGCCACTACGGTGCGCTGCAGGGCAAGGACAAGACCCAGGTCCGCGACGAGTACGGCGACGAGCAGTTCATGACCTGGCGCCGCTCCTACGACGTCCCGCCGCCCGAGCTGGAGGACTCGTCCGAGTTCTCGCAGGCCGGCGACCCCCGCTACGCGGACGTGCCGGACGCGCCCCGCACCGAGTGCCTCAAGGACGTCCTGGACCGCTTCATGCCGTACTGGGAGCAGGAGATCGTCCCCGATCTGCAGGCCGGCCGGACCGTCATCGTCGCGGCCCACGGCAACTCCCTGCGCGCCCTGGTGAAGCACCTCGACGGCATCTCGGACGAGGACATCGCGGCGCTGAACATCCCCACGGGCATCCCGCTCTACTACGAGCTCGACGAGAACCTCCGCCCGCTCGTGGCCGGCGGCGAGTACCTCGACCCCGAGGCCGCCGCGAGCTCGATCCAGGCGGTCGCCAACCAGGGCAAGAAGTAGTCCCGGAAGGCTCCCGCCCACGGACAGGGGCCGGGTCCACCGTGCTGGTGGACCCGGCCCCTGTCCTGTGCCCGGGCGCGGCTCGGCCGGCGCCCGGGCGGGGGCTCACTCGCCCCCGTCGCGGCCCACGTGGCCGTGGCCGGTGGGGCGGTCGGAGCTGGCCGGGACCCAGTCCCCGGTCACCAGGTAGGAGACCTTGCGGGTCACCGAGACCCCGTGGTCCCCGATGCGCTCGAGGTACCGGGAGCACAGGGTGACGTCCACGGCGGTGGGCACCGACGAGTCCCAGCTCGGCGCGGCGAGCGCGTCGAAGACGGACTGGTGCAGCTGGTTGACCTCGCCCTTGAGCGAGTAGATGTCGTCGGCGAGGGAGAGGTCCCGGGTCTGGAGCACCTGGATGACCCGGTCCAGGATCTGCAGGTCGAGGTCGAACATCCGCGTGAACGTCTCCACGAGCGGCTCGGGGATGACCGGCTCGGGATAGCGGATGCGCACCGCCTGGGCCAGGTGCCGGGCGAGGTCGCCGGCACGCTCCAAGGAGGCGCTCATCCGCAGCGCGCCCACGATCATCCGCAGGTCCGAGGCCACGGGGCTCTGCAGCGCGAGGATGTCGATCGAGCGCTCGTCGAGGTCGTTCTGCAGGAAGTCGATCCGGGCGTCGTTGGAGATGACCTCCTCGGCGAGCTGGATGTCCGCGTCGAGGAGCGCGTCCTTGGCGCGGGCGAGGGCCTCGCGCACCAGGGTCGCGATCTGGATGAGCTCCTCGCCGACCTGGTGGAGTTCTGCCTGGAAAACCTTGCGCACGGATGCGTCCTTTCGAGATGCGGCGGCGTCCGCGGCAGCCGCGGCCGGGGTGCGGCGCGGAGCGGGACGGATGACATGGGGGCCGGGTGCGAGCACACCCGCCGCCACCGTCACAGCCAGGAGTGAACTTTCGCTCATCTTAGGATGAACGTTGGTTGAACCTGTAGCTCGTGACGCCCGGCGCGGGGTCCCCGCGCCCCCGAGTGCCTAAGCTGGTTCCGTGAGTCCCACTGCCATCGCCGTCGCCGCGGGTCTGCTCGGCTTCGCCCTCGGGGTGAGCGGTCTGATCGCCCTCCGGGTGAGCGGACGGGGCCGCCGCGCCCGCGCCGACGTCCAGGAGCCCACGCTGCCCGACGGCACCGCGGACGTGCTCGCGGTGATCGGCCGCGCCTACGTGGTGGTGGACGGGGTCGACGGCGTGGTGCGCGCCTCCCCGGCCGCCTACGCCTTCGGACTGGTCCGCGGGCACACCGTGGTGCACGAGCAGATGCTCGAGATGATCCGCCGGGCCCGGCGCAGCGGCGTGATCGAGGAGCGGCGGGTCGAGCTGTCCCGCGGACCGTTCCAGACGGGCGCGGTGGTGCTCGACGTCCGGGTGGCCCCCATCGCGGAGGAGTACATCCTGCTGCTCGCCGACGACCAGACGGAGATCGTCCGGGCGCAGTCGATCCGCAACGACTTCGTCGCCAACGTCTCGCACGAGCTGAAGACCCCCGTGGGGGCGATCGGGCTGCTCGCCGAGGCGATCGAGGACGCGGCCGAGGACGAGGAGGCCGTGCGCCGCTTCGCCCAGCGCCTGCACAAGGAGTCCGCCCGGCTGACCGCCCTCGTCCAGGACATCATCGAGCTCTCCCGCCTGCAGGGCGCGGACGTGGTCACCGAGGGCCGGCCCGTGGACCTCAACCAGGTGATCGCCGACGCCGTGGACCGCAACCGGTTCCCGGCCGAGAACAAGGGCATCGAGATCGCGGTGGGCGGGCGCGTCACCCGGCCAGTGTTCGGCGACCCCGACCTGCTCGTCACCGCGCTGCGCAACCTCATCGACAACGCGGTGCACTACTCCCCGGAGGGCACCCGCGTGGGCGTCGGCGTCCGGGAGCGGGACGGGATGGCCCAGATCTCGGTGACCGACCAGGGCCCGGGCATCCCCGAGGACGAGCAGGACCGGATCTTCGAGCGCTTCTACCGCGTGGACGCGGCCCGCTCCCGCCGGACGGGCGGCACCGGGCTCGGACTGAGCATCGTCAAGCACGTCATGTCCCAGCACGGCGGCGAGGCCACCCTGTGGTCGCAGCCGGGCCGCGGCTCCACGTTCACCCTCAGCATCCCCCAGATCGAGGGCGCCGACGACCCCGGGGGGACCGCGCAGCCGGCCCCCGGCGCGACCGCCCGCCCGGTGCCGCTGCAGGCACCACCCCGCCCAGACGCATCGACCCCACGGCCCGCCGCCCCCGCGGCGCGCGCCGGGAGCACGGAGGACCGACAGTGACCCGCATCCTGATCGTCGAGGACGAGGAGTCCCTCAGCGACCCGCTCTCCTACCTGCTGGGGAAGGAGGGGTTCGAGGTGGCGGTCGTCGACAACGGCGTGGACGCCGTGGCCGAGTTCGACCGGTCCGGCGCCGACCTGATGCTGCTGGACCTCATGCTCCCCGGGCTGTCCGGCACCGAGGTGTGCCGCCAGGTGCGGCAGCGCTCCTCCGTGCCGATCATCATGCTCACGGCCAAGGACGCCGAGATCGACAAGGTGGTCGGGCTCGAGCTCGGCGCCGACGACTACGTCACCAAGCCCTACTCGTCCCGGGAGCTCGTGGCGCGGATCCGCGCGGTCCTGCGCCGGCAGGGGGAGCCCGAGGAGCTCGTCTCGGCGACCGTGCAGGCCGGCCCCGTGCGGATGGACATCGAACGGCACGTGGTCAGCGTGCACGGGGAGCGGGTGGCCATGCCGCTCAAGGAGTTCGAGCTGCTGGAGATGCTGCTGCGCAACGCCGGGCGCGTGCTGACCCGCGGGCAGCTCATCGACCGGGTCTGGGGCTCGGACTACGTGGGGGACACCAAGACCCTCGACGTCCACGTCAAGCGCCTGCGCGCCAAGATCGAGCCCGATCCCTCCGCCCCGCGGCACCTCGTGACGGTGCGGGGCCTCGGCTACAAGTTCGAGGGCTGAGCCGGCGCCCCGGCAGACGGAAGGGCCCGGAACCCCGAGGGGTTCCGGGCCCTTCCGCTCGTGCGCGCCGGTGGGAGTCGTCAGTGGCCGCTCTCCTGGCCCACCATCTCCTCGACGGGCACGGGCGTGTTGGAGGGGTTCGCCGGGGTGCTCGGCGCGCCGCCGGGGATGAACTCGGCGTAGCGGGAGAAGGTGTGGTCCAGGACCGGGACCCGCTCGGTGAGGGACTCGCCGCCGGCGGTGAACTCGGTCTCGACCATGAGACCCGGCTCGGCGCCGGCACGGTCCACGGTCACGACCGGGTCGTCCTGGTCGAGGTCCACGGTGCCGCCGGCGGGGATCTGCACCTCGGCGGTGGCGCCGTCGACGTCCATCGACAGCGTGACGTCCTGGTCGCCGTCGTTCACCAGGGTGCCCAGCACGCGACCCTCCTGGTCGGCGCCGGTGGCCACGATCAGCACGTTGGCCAGCTTGACGTCCCCGACCTGCTCCACGATGCCGTCCGCGGCCGAGTACACCATGGTCGTGGCCGGCGGGTTGATGTAGGCGCATCCGGCGGTGGTCAGCAGGGCGGCCGCGGCGGCGGCACTCAGGCCTGCGCGACGCAGCTTCTGGCGGGCGGCGATCTTCACGGCGCGTACTCCTCGGGAGCTCAGGACGATGTCCCGACCAGCTTATCCGTTTGCCGACGGATCGTCCGCATCGACGGGCCCCCGGTCCCCGCCCGCCCCGGATCGGCGAATCCTACACCGTGTTAGAATGGAAGTTCTGAAAGGGGTAGTTCCATATGGTTTTTGAGGTTGGCGAGACGGTTGTCTACCCGCACCACGGCGCGGCGACCATCGAGGAGATCAAGACCCGCACCGTCAAGGGCGAAGAGAAGATGTATCTCAAGCTCAAGGTGACCCAGGGGGATCTGGTGATCGAGGTACCCGCGGAGAACGTCGACCTGGTGGGCGTGCGCGACGTCGTCGACGAGGACGGGCTCAAGAAGGTCATCTCGGTCCTGCAGGCGAAGGACACCGAGGAGGCCAGCAACTGGTCCCGGCGCTACAAGGCCAACCTCGAGAAGCTCGCCTCCGGCGACGTGCTCAAGGTCGCCGAGGTCGTGCGCGACCTCTGGCGCCGCGACCGCGACCGCGGGCTCTCGGCGGGGGAGAAGCGGATGCTGACGAAGGCCCGCCAGATCCTCACCTCCGAGCTGGCGCTCGCCAAGAAGATCGACGAGGAAGAGGCCGAGAAGCGCCTCGACGACATCCTGGCGTCCTGACCGACCCGTGAGCGGGAACGCACCACGGTCCACCACGGCGAACCCGCCCTCCCCGGAGGGCGGGTTCGCCGTCGTCGTCGTGGCGGCGGGCTCCGGCACACGACTCGGGCACGGCATCCCCAAGGCCCTGGTGGCCCTCGACGGCCGCCCCCTCCTGGAGCACGCGCTGCGGGGCATCCGGTGCGCCGGGCTGACCGGGCCCGTGCTGGTGACCGTCCCGGCCGGGGACGTCGAGCTCTCCGCGACCGCCCGGGCGCACGGCGCGCGACCCGTGACCGGCGGCGCCTCCCGCGCGGAGTCCGTGCGCGAGGCGCTGACCGAGCTCGCGCGGTCCGAGCCCGCCTGCACCGCGGTGCTCGTCCACGACGCCGCCCGCTGCCTCACCCCGCCCGAGGTCTTCCGCACCGTCGTGGACCGGCTGCGCGCCGGGGAGCGCGCCGTGGTCCCCGTGCTGCCCGTGGCGGACACGATGCGCCGGGTGGACGACGCCGGACGGTCGCTCGGCACCGTGGACCGCACGGTGCTGCGCGCGGTCCAGACCCCGCAGGGCTTCGACCTCGCCCTGCTCCGGTCGGTGCACCGCGCCGCCGCGGAGGCCGGGACGGACCCCGGGTCCGTCACCGACGACGCCTCCCTCGTGGAGGCGCACGCCCCGGGGGCCACCGTGCTGACGGTGCCCGGCCACGAGCACGCCTTCAAGATCACCCGCCCGCTCGACCTGGTGCTGGCCGAGGCCGTCCTGCGCGGCCGCGCACCGGGCACGGACGCGGCGGTGCCCGTCACCGCCGCTCCTACCCCCGGCCCTCACCCCGATCTGCTCGACCCCGAGGAGCCCTGACCCGTGATCCTGCCCCGCACCGGCATCGCCGTCGACGTCCACGCCTTCGGGCCCGAGGGTACCCCGCTGTGGGTCGCGGGCCTCGAGTGGCCGGGGGAGCGCGGTCTCGCCGGGCACTCGGACGGGGACGTCGTGGCCCACGCCGCCGCCGACGCCCTGTTCTCGGCCTCCGGCACGGGCGACCTGGGCGCCAACTTCGGCGTGGACCGCCCCGAGCTGGAGGGCGCGTCCGGGGTGCGGATCCTCACGGAGGCGGCCCGCATCGTGCGGGAGGCCGGCTTCGAGATCGGCAACGTGGCCGTGCAGCTGATCGGGAACCGGCCGCGGTTCGCGCCGCGACGGGCCGAGGCCGAGGCCGTGCTCACCGCCGCGGCCGGCGCGCCCGTCACGGTCAGCGCCACGACCTCCGACCGGCTCGGGCTCACGGGCCGCGGCGAGGGCCTCGCGGCCGTGGCCACCGCGCTGGTCGTGCCCGCGGACGCGCGCCGGGCCTGACCGGGGCGCCACCGCCCGCCCTTATGATGGGCCGTGTGACTCTGCGCTTCTACGACACCGCCACCGCGACCGTGCGGGACTTCGCGCCCGCCCACCCCGGCGAGGCCCGTCTGTACTACTGCGGCGCCACCGTCCAGGGCATGCCGCACATCGGCCACGTCCGCTCGGCCCTGGTCTTCGACCAGCTCGCCCGGTGGCTCGCCCACCGCGGCTACCGGGTCACCACCGTGCGCAACGTCACCGACATCGACGACAAGATCCTCGCGAACTCGGCCGCGTCCTTCGCCCCCGACTACGCCGGCGACCACCCCCGCGAGCCGTGGTGGGCGCTGGCCTACCGGTTCGAGCAGGCGTTCAACGCCGCCTACGACGCCATCGGCGTCGGCCGGCCCACCTACGAGCCGCGCGCCACGGGCCACGTCCCCGAGATGCACGCCCTGATCCGCACCCTCGTCGACGCCGGGCACGCCTACCCGGCGCCGGACGGCTCCGGGGACGTCTACTTCGACGTCCGCTCCTGGGAGCGCTACGGCGAGCTCACCCACCAGTCGGTCGACGACATGCAGGACGCCCCCGACGCCGACCCCCGCGGCAAGCGGGACCCCCGCGACTTCGCCCTGTGGAAGGGGCACAAGGCGGGCGAGCCCGAGACCGCCCGCTGGGACTCGCCCTGGGGCGCCGGCCGGCCCGGCTGGCACCTCGAGTGCTCGGCCATGGCCGCGAAGTACCTCGGCGAGCACTTCGACATCCACGGCGGCGGACTGGACCTGCGCTTCCCCCACCACGAGAACGAGCTGGCCCAGTCGGCGGCGGCCGGGCAGCGGTTCGCGACGCTCTGGCTGCACAACGGGCTGGTCACCTACGCGGGCGAGAAGATGTCCAAGTCGATCGGCAACACCGTCTCCCCGGCGGAGATGCTCGCCGAGGCCCGGCCGCTGGCCGTGCGCTACTACCTCGGCCAGGCCCACTACCGCTCCGTGCTGGACTACCGGCCCACCTCCCTCGCCGAGGCCACGGCCGCGGTCGAACGGGTCGAGTCCTTCCTGCGCGCGGCCCGGGACGCCGGCGCCGACCTCGACGGGGCGGCCGGGGACGTGCCGCCCGCCTTCGGCGACGCCATGGACGACGACCTCAACGTGCCACAGGCCCTCGCCGTCCTGCACGAGACCGTCCGCGCCGGCAACTCCGCGCTCGCCGACGGCCTGGACGCCGCCGCGCCCGCCCGGGCGGTGCGCGCCATGACCGACGTCCTCGGCCTGACCGCGCTCATGGACCTCGGGGACGCCGCCGGGAACGCCGCCGAGCACGCGGCCCTCGACGCCCTCGTGCGCTCGCTGCTGGCCCAGCGCGACCAGGCCCGCGCCGCCAAGGACTGGGCCCGGGCCGACGCCCTCCGGGACGAGCTCGCCGCCGCCGGCGTCGCGGTGCGCGACGCCGCCGGCGGATCCACCTGGTCCGTGGCCTGACCGGCCCGCACCACACCGACCGAACAGAGGAACCCATGCCAACCCCCAAGCAACGTCCCGGCGCGATCCGCAAGAACAAGAAGGGCCCGCTGGTCGGCACCGGCGGCCACGGACGCAAGGCCCTCGAGGGCCGGGGCCCCACCCCCAAGGCCGAGGACCGCCCGTACCACAAGGCGCACAAGATGAAGAAGGCCGCCGAGCGGCGGCAGAACCCGGGCGGCCGCGCCCCGGCCCGCACCCGCGGCAAGGTCCAGGAGGATCTCGTCACCGGGCGGAACTCCGTGGTCGAGGCGCTGCGCGCGGACATCCCCGCCAAGGCCCTGTACGCGGCGAGCAAGATCGACGTCGACGACCGCGTGCGCGAGATCCTGCAGCTCTGCGCCGAGCGCGGGATCACGATCCTCGAGGCCTCCAAGGGCGAGCTCGACCGGCTCACCAGCGACGCCGTGCACCAGGGCGTGGCCCTGCAGGTGCCGGCCTACGAGTACCAGGACGCGGTGGAGGCGGCCCGGAAGTTCATGACCCAGTGGGAGAAGCGGCACATCCGCCGCCCCCCGCTGATGGTCGCCCTCGACGGGATCACCGACCCCCGCAACCTCGGCGCCATCATCCGCAGCGTCTCCGCGTTCTCCGGCAACGCCGTGATCGTGCCCGAGCGCCGGTCCGTGGGCGTCACGGCCTCCGCCTGGAAGACCAGCGCCGGCGCCGCGGCCCGCGTGCCCGTCACCAAGGCGGCCAACCTCAACCGCACCCTCGAGGAGCTCAAGGCCATGGGCTACTTCGTGGTCGGCCTCGACGGCGGCGGCGACGTCGAGCTGCCCGGCCTCGAGCTGGCCACCGAGCCGCTCGTCATCGTGGTCGGCTCGGAGGGCAAGGGCCTGTCCCGGCTGGTCACCGAGAACTGCGACCAGGTCGTCTCCATCCCCATCGACTCCACGATGGAGTCCCTCAACGCCTCGATGGCCGTGGGCATCACCCTGTACGAGGTGTCGCGACGCCGTGCTGGTTCCTGAGCCCCGGCGGCAGGACACCGGTCGGCCGTACGTCTCCCACCCCTACCCCCTCGGGGTCCACCCCTCTCCCGAGCGCGACGGCAGCGCGAACGTGGCGGTCTACGCCCCGGGGATCCCCGACCTGGACATCGTCTTCCGGCTGCCCGGCGGCCGCTGGCAGCGGCGGCGGCTCACCGGCCGCACCGGCGGCGTGCACCACGGGACGATCCCGCCGGCCGAGCAGCAGCGGCTCTCGGAGACGGGCTTCGACTACCTGCGGCACCGCGACGAGGCCCCGGCCCTGCCCGCCGGCACGGAGTACGGGTTCGTGCCCGCCGACTCGCCGATCGCCTCCCGCCACCGCTCCCCGGACCCGGTCGCCCAGCAGATCCTGCTCGACCCCTACGGCAAGGGGCTGCGCCGCGTCGCCCCGCCGCCCGGCGTCGTCGATCCCGGCCCCGACGCCTACGGGGGCCGCTACGTCTCCGTGGTCGTCCAGCAGGACTTCGACTGGGACGAGGACCGCCGCCCGGCCATCCCGTGGCGGGACACCGTCGTCTACGAGGCGCACGTCAAGGGGCTGACCGCCCTGCACCCGGACGTCCCGGAGGAGCTGCGGGGCACGTACGCCGGGCTCGCGCACCCCGCGATGACCGGGTACCTCACGTCCCTGGGCGTCACGGCCGTCGAGCTCCTGCCCGTGCACGCACACCTGGACGAGCCGCACCTCACGTCCCTCGGGCTGAGCAACTACTGGGGCTACAACACCCTGGGCTTCTTCGCCCCGCACGCCGGCTACGCGACCGAGGCCGCCCGCGCCCGGGGACCGCAGGGCGTGCTGGACGAGTTCAAGGCGATGGTCCGGGAGCTGCACCGCGCCGGGCTCGAGGTCTACCTCGACGTCGTCTACAACCACACGGCGGAGGCCGGCCAGGAGGAGCCCGCCTACTGCTGGCGGGGACTCGGCGACGAGGCCTACTACCGCCACGGCGAGGACGGCCGCTACGTGGACGTCACGGGGTGCGGCAACTCCGTGAACTTCGGCAACCCGCGGGTGGTGCAGATGGCGCTGGACTCCCTGCGCTACTGGGTGGAGCGCTGCCACGTGGACGGCTTCCGCTTCGACCTCGCCCCCGAGCTGGCCCGGGACGAGCGCCACCGCTTCACCCGCAACCACCCCTTCCTCGTGGCCGTCGGCGCGGACCCCGCCCTGTTCGGGACGAAGCTCATCGCCGAGCCCTGGGACGTGGGCATGGGCGGCTGGCAGACCGGTCACTTCCCCGAGGGGTGGGCCGACTGGAACGACCGCTTCCGGGACACCGTCCGCGACTTCTGGCTCACCGGCCCGCGCAGCATGAGCCTGGGCGGGGACGGGGGCAACGCCGCCCGGCTCGCCGGGGCGCTCGCCGGCTCCTCGGACATGTTCGCCGCCTCCGGGCGCAGTGCCCTGGCGTCCGTGAACTTCGTGACCGCCCACGACGGCTTCACCCTGGCGGACCTCGTCTCCTACGACAACAAGCACAACCAGGACAACCTGGAGAAGAACCGGGACGGGACCAACGACAACCACTCGTGGAACCACGGCGTGGAGGGCCCGGCGCGCGACGTGCGGATCCGGGCCGACCGGGCCCAGACCATGCGCAACGTCATGGCCACCCTGCTCTTCTCCCAGGGCGTGCCCATGATCACGGCCGGGGACGAGTTCGGCCGCACCCAGCGCGGCAACAACAACGCCTACTGCCAGGACAACGAGCTGTCCTGGGTGGACTGGCGGCTCACGCCGGCGGACCGCGCCATGCTCGCGGCCACCCGATCCCTGATCGGCGTGCGCGGGGAGTTCCTGGCCGGACAGCCGTCCCACTTCCCGACGCGCCCCGACGAGGTGATGATGCACTGGTTCGGCCCCGACGGGTCGGCCATGACCGCCGCCGGCTGGCAGACCCCCGGGGCCCGGACCATCCAGGTGCTGATCGGGTCCCGCGGCGGCCGGGTGGCGGGGCTCATGGTGATCAACGGCGCGAGCGCCGACATGGCGATCACCTTCCCGAACCTCGCGGAGCTCCTGCGGCCGGACGAGCAGGGGCACCCCCTCGCGAAGGCCGACGGCGTCTACTCCCTGGTGCACAGCACGGCCTCCGTGCTGCACGGACGCTACGGGACGCGCTACCGGGCGGGCCAGGCGCAGGGCGTGCCCGCCGGCTCGGTGACGCTCTTCCGGGTGCTCTGAGCACCCGGGTGCGCTGAGGGGCCCGGTGCGCCGAGCTTTCCGGTGCGCCGAGCTTTCCGGTGCGCCGAGCTGCGGCGGCCCGCGCGCAAGAGGGGCCGCACCCGTGGATCACGGGTGCGGCCCCTCCTGCGCGCCGCGCGGCGGCTGCTCAGGCGTTGGTCACCAGTCCCAGCTCGGCCTTGTCGGCGAGCTCGGGGTGGGCGGGCAGCAACCGGACGGTGTAGCCGAACGGGCCCGAGCGGTCCACGGTGATCGTGCCGCAGAACTTGTGCCGCCCCCCGCCGAGGTCGCCGACGGGGCTCAGGCCCGCGTACTTGCGCTCGTGGATGTGGTCCGTCTCCGAGACCCGGCCGTACCCGATCTCCGCGCACACGTCCTCCGGGCTCAGCGAGCCGAGGGACACGTAGGCGCACACCGTGAGCTCGTCCCCGATCTGGGGCTCCTGGGCCACGCCCTCGGCGTCCACGTGCTCGACCGCCACCTGGCCCCACGCCTGGCGCACGCGCCCGACCCACCGGGACTTCGCCCGGGCGGCCGCGTGGCCGTCCAGCGCCGCCCGGCGGCCCGAGACGGCGGCCGGGACGTAGAGGTGCTGCACGTAGTCCTCGAGCATGCGCTTGGCCGAGACCTGCGGGCCCAGCGTCGCCAGGGTGTGCTTGACCATGGCCAGCCACTGGTGGGGCACGCCGTCGGTGTTCGGGTCCGAGCCCTCCGCCGTCTCGCCGTAGAACCGCGGGGCCACGTGGTTCTCGATGAGCTCGTAGAGGGCGGCGGCCTCGATGTCGTCGCGCTCGTCCGGGTGCGCGCCCTCGTCGGCGGTCGGGATGGCC
The DNA here is from genome assembly GCF_000349605.1 of Kocuria sp. UCD-OTCP. Taxonomy (NCBI): domain Bacteria; kingdom Bacillati; phylum Actinomycetota; class Actinomycetes; order Micrococcales; family Micrococcaceae; genus Kocuria; species Kocuria sp. UCD-OTCP. The sequence continues at coordinate 16,396 of NZ_AOSQ01000002.1, read as the reverse complement.
CAGCCGTTCTGGCCGTCGTACATCTCGTCCCACCAGCCGTCGAGCACCGAGAGGTTCAGCCCGCCGTTGAGGGCGGCCTTCATCCCGGACGTGCCGCACGCCTCGAGCGGGCGCAGCGGGTTGTTCAGCCACACGTCGCAGCCCGGGAAGAGGGTCCGGGCCATCGCGATGTCGTAGTTGGGGAGGAACACGATCCGGTGGCGCACCTCCGGGTCGTCCGTGAAGCGCACGAGGTCCTGGATCAGGCGCTTGCCCTGCTCGTCGGCAGGGTGGGACTTCCCGGCGACCACGAGCTGGACGGGGTGCTCCGGGTCCAGCAGGATCCGCTTGAGCCGCTGCGGGTCCCGCAGCATGAGCGTGAGCCGCTTGTAGGTGGGCACCCGGCGGGCGAAGCCGATCGTGAGCACGCCCGGGTCGAGGACCGAGTCGGTCCAGCCCAGCTCGGCGTCCGCGAGACCGCGCTTCTTCCACGACGCCCGCAGCCGGGCCCGGACGTCCTCCACCAGGCGGGTGCGCAGCTCCCGGCGGACGGCCCACAGCTCGGCGTCGTCGACGCCGTAGATCCGGCGCCACCGCGCCGCCCGGTTCAGGTCAGAGCCCATCGGGTCGAGGGCCAGCTCCGCCATGCGGGGGTCGATCCAGGTCATGACGTGCACGCCGTTGGTGATCGAGCCGATCGGCACCTCGTCGGCGTCGAAGCCCGGCCACAGCCCCTGGAACATGCCCCGGGAGACCACGCCGTGCAGCTTGGCCACCCCGTTGGCCCGCTGCGCCAGGCGCAGGCCCATGACGGCCATGTTGAACTTGGCGGGGTCGCCGCCGTCGTAGTCCTCGGCGCCCAGGGACAGGACCTTGGCCGTGGGCACGGACGGGGCGAGACCCGCGTTGAGGAAGTGCTCGATCTGCGCCTGCTCGAACCGGTCGATGCCCGCGGGCACCGGGGTGTGGGTCGTGAACACGGTGGCCGAGCGCACCGCGGTCAGGGCCTCGTCCCACGTCATCGGCTCGGTCCCGTCCGCCGGGTCCATGAGCTCCGCGATCCGTTCGACGCCCAGGAACCCGGCGTGGCCCTCGTTGCAGTGGAAGACCTCCGGGGCGGGCGCCCCGGTCAGCCGGGAGAAGGCCCGCAGCGCCCGGATCCCGCCCATCCCGAGGAGCAGCTCCTGCTGGAGCCGGTGGTCGCCGCCGCCGCCGTAGAGGCGGTCCGTGACGTTGCGGGCGTGGTCGTCGTTGTCCGGGATGTCGGAGTCGAGCAGCAGCAGGGGGACGCGGCCGACGTCGGCCCGCCAGATGTGGGCGGACAGGGAGCGGCCGTTGGGCAGGGGCAGGGTGATCCGGACCGGGTTCCCGTCCTCCTCCCGCAGCAGCGTCAGGGGCATGCCGTCCGGGTCGAGCACGGGGTAGGACTCCTGCTGCCACGCGTCGCGGGACAGGGACTGCTTGAAGTAGCCGTGCTGGTAGAACAGGCCGACGCCCACCACCGGCACGCCGAGGTCCGAGGCGCTCTTGAGGTGGTCGCCGGCGAGGATCCCCAGCCCGCCCGAGTACTGGGGGAGCACGGAGGTGACACCGTACTCGGCGGAGAAGTAGGCGATGGACCGCGGGGCGTCCTCCGCCTGCGTCTTCTGGTACCACAGGTCGTCGGTGAGGTAGCGCTCGAGATCGGCGTCCAGCTCCTCGATCCGGCGCACCGTGGCCGGGTCCTGGGCAATCTGCTGGATCTCCTCCCGGGTGAGGGAGCCGAGGAGCTTGACGGGGTCCCCGTGGACCGCGTCCCAGGCCTGCGGGTTCAGCTCGGCGAACAGCTGTTCGGTGGGCCGGTGCCAGGACCAGCGGAGGTTCCTCGCGAGTCGGCTCAGAGGGGCGATGGACTCCGGCAGCACGGTGCGCACGGTGAATCTACGGATTGCCTTCACGCCGTCAGACTACCGGTGCGGCGGCGCCGGACGGCGGTGCCGCCGCCCATCCGTCCCCCGGCGCGCCGCACCGCCCGACCGGGGCCGTGACACCGGGACGGCGACACCGTCCCACGGTTCGACAGCGGGCTTAACGATCGCCGGGTTTGTCGCTAACGTGGTCCAGGTGAGCCAAGCCAACACGCCGCCCCCGTCCGACCCGGCCTCGAGCCCGGCCGGCGCGCCCGCCCCCGACCCCTCGACGACGACGCCCGCCCTTCCCGGTGCCGGGACCGGTGCCGCCGCGGCGCCGGCCGAGCAGCCCGCGAAGAAGGCACCGGCGCGGCGCAGAGCGTCCACCGCCCGGAAGGCCCCGGAGCCCGAGGTCACGGCGCCCGTGGCCGACGAGCCCGGCATCGCCGTCGTCCCCGCGGCGGAGCCCAAGCCGCGTGCCAAGCGGACGTCCACGGCCAGGACGGCCGCGGCGAAGTCAGCCGCAGGGACGCCTGCGGCCAAGGCCGCCGGCACGAGGACGGCCACCGCCAAGAAGGCCACCACGCCGCGGAAGTCGACGACCACGCGCCGGAAGGCCGCCGGCTCGGCGTTCTCCCGCGAGGACCTGGTCTACGGCCGGATCCCGGTCGTCGGCGTGAGCCCCGTGGTCGAGGACGGCCGCTTCCCGGCGAAGGCCGTGCCGGGCGAGTCGATCCGCGTGGGCGCCACCGTGTTCCGTGAGGGCCACGACGCCCTGGGCGTGACCGCGGTGCTCTACGACCCGCAGGGCGCGGAGGCCGAGCGCGTGCCGATGCGCCTCACCACTCCCGGTACCGACCGCTACGAGGCGTGGCTGACGCCGTCGTCCGAGGGCGCCTGGACCTTCGCCGTGGAGGGCTGGGGAGACCTGTTCGAGACGTGGCGCCACGCCGCGGAGATCAAGGTGGGTGTCGGCCAGGACGTCGACCTCATGATGGCCGAGGGCGTCGTGCTCTTCGACCGCGCCGCCGCGGAGCCGGGCCGCCCGGACTCCGACGCCGAGCTGTTCCGCGCGGTCTCCCGCACGCTCGGCAACGGGGAGCTGCCCGCCGAGCACCGGCTCGAGGCCGGCACCTCCGCCGAGGTCCTGGCCGTGGTCGCCGAGCGGCCGCTGCGGGACCTCGTGACCGAGAGCCGCCGCTACCCGCTGAAGGTCGAGCGCGCCGCCGCCGGCCGCGGGTCCTGGTACGAGTTCTTCCCCCGCTCCGAGGGCGCCGTCTTCGACGCCGAGTCCGGCACGTGGGCCTCCGGCACCTTCCGGACCGCCGCCGAGAGCCTCGACCGTGTCGCGGCCATGGGCTTCGACGTCATCTACCTGCCCCCGATCCACCCGATCGGCACGGCGCACCGCAAGGGCCCGAACAACACCCTGGTGGCCGGTCCGCAGGACCCGGGGTCCCCGTGGGCCATCGGCGCCCCCGAAGGCGGGCACGACGCGATCCACCCGGACCTCGGCTCGTTCGAGGACTTCGACGGCTTCGTGGCCCGCGCCGGGGACCTGGGCCTCGAGGTGGCCCTGGACCTCGCTCTGCAGGCCTCCCCGGACCACCCGTGGGTCACCGCGCACCCGGAGTGGTTCACGACCCGCGCCGACGGCTCCATCGCGTACGCGGAGAACCCGCCGAAGAAGTACCAGGACATCTACCCGATCAACTTCGACAACGACCCCGAGGGCCTGTCCCTCGAGGTGCTGCGGATCGTGGAGCTGTGGATCTCCCACGGGGTGAAGATCTTCCGGGTCGACAACCCGCACACCAAGCCCCTGTGGTTCTGGGAGTGGCTGATCGGCACCGTCAACGCCAAGCACCCCGACGTCGTGTTCCTGGCCGAGGCGTTCACCCGCCCGGCCATGATGCAGGGCCTCGCCCGGGTCGGCTTCCAGCAGTCCTACTCGTACTTCACCTGGCGCAACACCAAGAAGGAGATCGAGGAGTACCTCGAGGAGATCAGCCACGAGACCTCGGCGGTGTACCGGCCGAACTTCTTCGTCAACACCCCCGACATCCTCACCGAGTACCTGCAGTTCGGCGGGCCCGCGGCCTTCAAGATCCGTGCCGTCCTGGCCGCCACTGGCTCGCCCCTCTGGGGCGTCTACGCCGGCTACGAGCTCTACGAGCACGTGGCCCGGGCCGGCGCCGAGGAGTACGTCGACAACGAGAAGTACGAGTACCGGCCCCGTGACTTCGCCGGCGCCGAGGAGCGCGGCGAGTCCCTCGCCCCGTACCTCACGCGGCTCAACGAGATCCGGCGCCGGCACGCCGCGTTCGGCGACCTGCAGAACCTGACGGTGCAGTCCACGTCCGACGACGCCCTGGTCGCCTACTCGAAGACGAAGACCGTCCGGCACGGGGGCTCGAGCTACAAGGACACGGTGATCGTGGTCGTGAACGTGGACCCGCACGCGACCCGGGAGGGCACCGTGTGGCTGGACCTGGAGACCCTGGACCTGGACGACGCGGACTTCAACGAGGACGGCAGCTTCTGGGTGGACGACCTGCTCAGCGGGAACTCCTGGAAGTGGGGCACGCACAACTACGTGCGCCTGGACCCGCACTACGACCCCGCGCACGTCCTGCACGTCCGCCGCAACGTCAAGTAGGGGCTCGACCGCACCCCGTCGGGGCCCTCCCGGGCGACGTCCCCGGGAGGGCCCCCTCCGCAAGCTCCGATGGCCTCCGACCCACCTGTCCGAAAGGCGGCACCCCCGCATGAGCATCTCGCCGTACTCGCTCAACGCCCCCGGCATCTCCCACGACCCCGACTGGTTCCGCAAAGCGGTGTTCTACGAGGTGCTCGTCCGGGCGTTCTCCGACGCCAACGGTGACGGCTCCGGCGACTTCTCCGGCCTGATCGACAAGCTCGACTACCTGCAGTGGCTCGGCATCGACTGCCTCTGGCTGCCGCCGTTCTTCGAGTCCCCGCTGCGCGACGGCGGCTACGACATCTCGGACTACTACTCGGTGCTCGACGAGTTCGGCACGATCAGCGACTTCAAGCGCCTCGTGGCCGAGGCGCACGCCCGCGGCCTGCGGGTGATCATCGACCTCCCGCTCAACCACACGAGCGACCAGCACCCGTGGTTCCAGGCCTCCCGCGAGGACCCCGAGGGGCCCTACGGCGACTTCTACGTCTGGTCGGACACGGACGAGCTGTACCAGGACGCCCGGATCATCTTCGTGGACACCGAGGAGTCGAACTGGACGTTCGACCCGATCCGCCGGCAGTTCTTCTGGCACCGTTTCTTCTCCCACCAGCCGGACCTCAACTTCGAGAACCCCGCCGTGGTGGAGGCCGTCCACGACGTGGTGAAGTTCTGGCTCGACATGGGCATCGACGGCTTCCGGGCCGACGCGATCCCGTACCTGATCGAGGAGGAGGGGACCAACTGCGAGAACCTCCCCGGCACCCACGACTTCCTGGTCGAGCTGCGGCGCATGATCGACGACCAGTACCCGGGGCGCGTGGTGATCGCCGAGGCGAACCAGATGCCGCACGAGGTGGTGGAGTACTTCGGGAGCGAGCAGGACCCCGAGTGCCACATGTGCTTCCACTTCCCGATCATGCCGCGGATCTTCTACGCGCTGCGGGACCAGAAGGCCGCCCCGATCGTGGAGACCATGCGGGAGACGCCGGACATCCCGCGCGGCACCCAGTGGGGCACGTTCCTGCGCAACCACGACGAGCTGACCCTCGAGATGGTGACCACCGAGGAGCGCCAGGCGATGCTCGGCTGGTACGCCCCCGACTCGCGCATGCGCGCCAACGTGGGCATCCGCCGCCGCCTGGCCCCCCTGCTGGACAACTCGCGGGCCGAGATCGAGCTGATCCACGCCCTGCTCCTGTCCCTGCCGGGCAGCCCGTTCCTGTACTACGGGGACGAGATCGGGATGGGCGACAACATCTGGCTCGACGACCGCGACGCGTCCCGCACCCCCATGCAGTGGACCCCGGACCGCAACGCCGGGTTCTCCAAGGCGGACCCGGGCAAGCTGTACCTGCCCGTGGTGCAGTCGCTGGTCTACCACTACAACCAGGTCAACGTGGAGGCGCAGCTGGCGTCGTCGTCGTCCCTGCTGCACTGGATGCGCCAGATGCTCGCGGTGCGCAAGGCGCACCCGGCGTTCGGCCTCGGCTCGTACGTCGGCGTGGAGACGGACCACGACTCCGTGCTCGCGTTCCTGCGCGTGCTCCCCGACGAGGAGGCCGACGACGGGCGCGGCGAGACCGTGCTGTGCCTGTTCAACCTCGCGCACACCCCGGCGTGCGCCCGGATCCGGTTGCCCCAGTTCGCGGGCCGCGGGCTGCGCGAGCTCTTCGGCGGCGACCTGTTCGGCGAGGTGGACGAGGCCGGGGAGTACCGCATCACCCTCGGCAGCCAGGACTTCTTCTGGCTGCGCCTCCGGGCCGCTCCCCGCGACGACGGCACGTCCCCCCAGACCACGGCCATGCCGATCATCACCGCCACCAAGTCCTGAGCGCGTCCGTGCGTCCGGCCACCTCCTCGCCCGTCCCGGAAGGACCCGATCCCATGACCGACCAGCACCCCCACGAGCTCCTCGACCTCCTGCGCCGGTGGCTGCCGCGGCAGCGGTGGTTCCCCTTCGCGGACGGCGGTGCGGGCACGGAGCTGCGGGTCGTCGCCCAGCTGGCCCTCCCGGACCAGGAGGGCGCCGGCGCCCGGCTCCTGCTGGTCGAGGCCTCCGAGGGGGCGCGCACCGAGCTGCTCCAGGTGCCGCTGAGCTTCCGCGCCGCGCCCCTGGAGGGCGCCGAGCGCTTCCTCGTCGGCGAGCTGGCGCCCGCCGCGGCCGAGGACGCCGGGACGGGCGTCCCGGCGGAGGAGACCGCCACCCCGCGCCGGGCCGCGCGCTTCCTCCGGGACCGGGCCGCCCGCGCCGGCCGTGCCGTGACCCACCGCACCGGGCTGCCGCTGCCCGGTGCGGAGGACGCCGTGGCCGGCCCCTGGGTCTACGACGGGGTCGGCGACCCGGCGTTCGTCGGGCCGGTCCTGGGGCTCATGCAGCGCGCGGAGCAGCTCAGCTCGGGCCCGCTGGGGCTGACCGTGACGGGCGCGCACGCCGACGTGCTGCGCGTCCCCTACGCGGTCGAGACGCCCGCGCAGGTCCGCGTGATCTCGAGCGAGCAGTCGAACTCCTCGGTGATCCTCACCCCGCCCGCGGGCCGGGCGGACGCCGACGCCGTGATCGTGAAGTTCTTCCGCGTGCTGGGGGAGGGCGACAACCCGGACGTGGAGGTGGGTCGCGAGCTCACCGCGCTCGGCTGCCCCGCGGTGCCGAGCACCTTCGGGTGGCTCGACGCCCGCTGGCGCACCGGGCTGAGCACCGTGCAGGGCCAGCTGGCCGTGGCCACCGAGTTCCTCGCCGGCTCCGCCGACGCGTGGGGCCGGGCCGTCGAGGCCGCGGAGCAGGGCACGGACTTCACCGAGGAGGCCCGCGAACTGGGCCGCACCACCGCGCGCGTGCACCGCGACCTGGGCCGCGCGTTCGGCGCGGACGTCCCCGACGACGACGCCCGCGCCCGCCTCCTGAACGACCTCGGCGGACGCCTGCGCTGGGCCCGCACGGAGACCGGCTCCCTGTTCTCGGAGCACTCGGCCGCCCTCGACCAGCTGATCACCTCCCTCGACGACGTGCCGGAGCTGCCCCCGCTGCAGCGCATCCACGGCGACTACCACCTGGGCCAGGTCCTGCAGACCGAGGACGGGCAGTTCAAGGTGCTCGACTTCGAGGGGGAGCCCCTGCGCGCCATCGAGGAGCGCACCCGGCCGGACGTCGCCCTGCGCGACGTGGTCGGCATGCTGCGCTCCTTCGACTACGCCGCCGCCTTCGGCGCCCGTGCCGGCGCGGCGGACGCCGAGGCGTGGGGCCGGCGCGCCGGCGACGCGTTCCTGGCGGGCTACGAGCAGGGCGCCGGGCACCCGGTGGACCGCGGTTCCCCGCTGTTCCAGGCGCTGTGGCTGGACAAGGCCCTGTACGAGGTCGTCTACGAGCAGCGCAACCGCCCCGACTGGGTGGACGTCCCGGCAGCGGCGGTTCGCCGTTCACTGGAGAGCCTCCGGTCGCGTAGCGTGAACCCTGATACCGCCGGTGCGGACCCCGCCCCCGGCACCGACCACGACGACGACAGCTCCCGCTCCGCGCGGCTCATCCCTGCGGCAGCGGGAACGGAAATCGAGGACGCAGTGAGCGCCAGCACTCCGCAGGACCGATCCGACCCCGTCCAGAAGTCCCGCGCCGTCCCGGCCGGCCACGACGTGGCCCCTGCGGGACCGGTGCACGTGGCCGAGCACGTGCTGGCCGCCGTGTCCGAGGGCCGCCACCACGACCCGCACAGCGTCCTGGGCGCGCACCTGAACCCGGACGGCAGCGTCACCGTGCGCACGCTGCGCCGGTTCGCGACCGCGGTCGCGGTCGTGACGCAGGACGGCACCTTCGAGCTCGAGCACGAGTGGGGCGGCATCTTCACGGGCGTGGTCCCCGCGCACGAGCCGGGCCGGATCCCCGACTACCGCGTGGACGTGACCTACCGGGACCTGGAGCCGCAGCGGCTGGACGACCCGTACCGCTTCGGGCCGACCCTCGGCGAGCTGGACCTCCACCTCATCGGCGAGGGCCGCCACGAGACGCTCTGGACCGTCCTCGGCGCGCACGTGCGCCGCTACCCCTCCGCGATGGGCGACATCACCGGCGTGGCCTTCGCCGTGTGGGCGCCCAACGCCCAGGCGGTGCGGGTCATCGGCGACTTCAACGGCTGGGACGGCAGCGAGCACGCCATGCGCTCCCTCGGCTCCTCGGGCGTGTGGGAGATCTTCGTCCCGGGCCTGGGCTCCGGCGCCACCTACAAGTTCCGCATCCTCGGCCGGGACGGCGGCTGGCGCGAGAAGGCGGACCCCATGGCCTTCGGCACCGAGGTGCCGCCGTCCACGGCGTCCCGCGTCTTCGAGTCCGACTACGAGTTCCAGGACGACGCCTGGATGGCGCGCCGGGCGGCGACCGATCCGCACAACGCGCCCATGAGCGTCTACGAGCTGCACATCGGCTCGTGGCGCAAGGGCCTCGGCTACAAGGACCTCGCGAAGGAGCTCGTCGAGTACCTCACCTGGCAGGGCTTCACCCACGTGGAGTTCATGCCCGTGGCCGAGCACCCGTTCGGCGGGTCCTGGGGCTACCAGGTGACGTCCTACTACGCGCCGTCCTCCCGCTTCGGCAGCCCGGACGAGTTCCGCTACCTCGTGGACAAGCTGCACCAGGCCGGCATCGGCGTGATCGTGGACTGGGTCCCGGGCCACTTCCCGAAGGACGAGTGGGCACTGGCCCGCTTCGACGGCGAGCCACTGTACGAGCACGCCGACCCCCGCCGCGGCGAGCACAAGGACTGGGGGACGCTGATCCCCGACTACGGCCGCAACGAGGTCCGGAACTTCCTGGTGGCCAACGCCTCCTACTGGCTCGAGGAGTTCCACGTGGACGGCCTGCGCGTGGACGCGGTCGCGTCCATGCTCTACCTGGACTACTCGCGCAACGAGGGGGAGTGGGAGCCCAACGTCTTCGGCGGCCGCGAGAACCTCGAGGCGATCGCGTTCCTCAAGGAGGCCAACGCCACCGCGTACAAGCGCACCCCGGGGATCGTCATGATCGCCGAGGAGTCGACGTCCTACCCGGGCGTGACCCGGCCGACCGACGCCGACGGGCTGGGCTTCGGGCTCAAGTGGAACATGGGGTGGATGAACGACACCCTCGAGTACATGGCGGAGGACCCGGTCAACCGGTACTACCACCACAACAAGCTCACGTTCTCGCTGGTCTACGCGTTCTCGGAGAACTTCCTGCTCCCGATCTCCCACGACGAGGTCGTCTACGGCAAGGGCTCCCTCCTGCGCAAGATGCCGGGCGACCGGTGGCAGCAGCTCGCCAACGTCCGCGCCTACCTGGCGTTCATGTGGGCCCACCCCGGCAAGCAGCTGATCTTCATGGGCACGGAGTACGCCCAGGAGTCCGAGTGGTCCCAGGAGCACGGCCTCGACTGGTGGCTCTCGGAGACCCCGCCGCACAAGGGCGTCCAGGAGCTGGTCCGCACCCTCAACGGGATCTACCGGGAGACCCCCGCGCTGTACGAGCGGGACAACAACCCCGCGGGGTTCGAGTGGATCGACGCGGCCGACGCCGGGCGCAACACGCTGTCCTTCACACGCTGGGACGAGCAGGGCAACCCGCTCGTGTGCGTGGCGAACTTCGCCGGCAACCCGCACGAGAACTTCCGGCTGGGCCTCCCATGGGCGGGGGAGTGGGTCGAGGCGCTCAACACGGACTCCGAGCTCTTCGGCGGTTCGGGCGTGGGCAACCTCGGCAAGGTCACCGCCACCGAGGGCGCCCACAACGGCAACCCCGCCTCGGTCGAGCTGACCGTCCCGCCGCTCGCCGTCCTGTACCTCAAGCCGGCCGAGCACTGAGCCGGCCCCGGCCGTTCCCGCGGGAGCCGGCCGGAGTCACGGGAAGGGCCCGGATCCTCGGATCCGGGCCCTTCCGCCGTCCCGGGAGCGGGACGGAGGGCGCCCGGAGAAACCGCCGGCGGGCGGCGGCGGCGGGTCCGGGAGGCCGGTTTGCACGGGCCGCGGAAACCGAGTAACTTCATCCAAGTCGTCGCGGCGAGGAACTCCTCCGGGAGATCCACGGGGCGGCAGCCCCCACCGAACGGTCCCGACCGAGCAGCCAGCGAGTTGCACGGGAGCGGAAGAGTGTTAGGGTGGGAGATTGTGAGCTTCGCCGGAAGGCGGCGCCGTCACGATCAGGTAACCAAGAGTTCACCTGAGATTGACCGGGGTCGACCGGAAGGGCTAAGGTTGCAGAGCACTCCGGCAGCAAGGTGTCAAGCGAGACACGGCTGATCGGTCTGTTGTTTGAGAACTCAATAGTGTGCCATGTTTGTTGATACCGGATGTTTTATTCGGTTGATTGGTTGTCGCCGTCCTGCCTCCGNGGTCTGTTGTTTGAGAACTCAATAGTGTGCCATGTTTGTTGATACCGGATGTTTTATTCGGTTGATTGGTTGTCGCCGTCCTGCCTCCGTGGGGTGGTGGCGACATTTTCAGCCGGGGTTTGATGTTTTCGTTGTTTTTTTGACGGAGAGTTTGATCCTGGCTCAGGACGAACGCTGGCGGCGTGCTTAACACATGCAAGTCGAACGATGATGCCCAGCTTGCTGGGCGGATTAGTGGCGAACGGGTGAGTAATACGTGAGTAACCTGCCCTTGACTCTGGGATAAGCCTGGGAAACTGGGTCTAATACTGGATACTACCTCTTGCCGCATGGTGGGTGGTGGAAAGGGTTTTACTGGTTTTGGATGGGCTCACGGCCTATCAGCTTGTTGGTGGGGTAATGGCTCACCAAGGCGACGACGGGTAGCCGGCCTGAGAGGGTGACCGGCCACACTGGGACTGAGACACGGCCCAGACTCCTACGGGAGGCAGCAGTGGGGAATATTGCACAATGGGCGGAAGCCTGATGCAGCGACGCCGCGTGAGGGATGACGGCCTTCGGGTTGTAAACCTCTTTCAGTAGGGAAGAAGCGAGAGTGACGGTACCTGCAGAAGAAGCGCCGGCTAACTACGTGCCAGCAGCCGCGGTAATACGTAGGGCGCAAGCGTTGTCCGGAATTATTGGGCGTAAAGAGCTCGTAGGCGGTTTGTCGCGTCTGCTGTGAAAGCCCGGGGCTCAACCCCGGGTCTGCAGTGGGTACGGGCAGACTAGAGTGCAGTAGGGGAGACTGGAATTCCTGGTGTAGCGGTGAAATGCGCAGATATCAGGAGGAACACCGATGGCGAAGGCAGGTCTCTGGGCTGTTACTGACGCTGAGGAGCGAAAGCATGGGGAGCGAACAGGATTAGATACCCTGGTAGTCCATGCCGTAAACGTTGGGCACTAGGTGTGGGGGACATTCCACGTTTTCCGCGCCGTAGCTAACGCATTAAGTGCCCCGCCTGGGGAGTACGGCCGCAAGGCTAAAACTCAAAGGAATTGACGGGGGCCCGCACAAGCGGCGGAGCATGCGGATTAATTCGATGCAACGCGAAGAACCTTACCAAGGCTTGACATTCACCGGACCGCCCCAGAGATGGGGTTTCCCTTCGGGGCTGGTGGACAGGTGGTGCATGGTTGTCGTCAGCTCGTGTCGTGAGATGTTGGGTTAAGTCCCGCAACGAGCGCAACCCTCGTTCTATGTTGCCAGCACGTGATGGTGGGGACTCATAGGAGACTGCCGGGGTCAACTCGGAGGAAGGTGGGGATGACGTCAAATCATCATGCCCCTTATGTCTTGGGCTTCACGCATGCTACAATGGCCGGTACAAAGGGTTGCGATACTGTGAGGTGGAGCTAATCCCAAAAAGCCGGTCTCAGTTCGGATTGAGGTCTGCAACTCGACCTCATGAAGTCGGAGTCGCTAGTAATCGCAGATCAGCAACGCTGCGGTGAATACGTTCCCGGGCCTTGTACACACCGCCCGTCAAGTCACGAAAGTTGGTAACACCCGAAGCCGGTGGCCTAACCCCTTGTGGGAGGGAGCCGTCGAAGGTGGGACTGGCGATTGGGACTAAGTCGTAACAAGGTAGCCGTACCGGAAGGTGCGGCTGGATCACCTCCTTTCTAAGGAGCCGTTGACCGCCGTGTGGTGGTCGCCCCCGCNAGTGCCCGTCCGTGGTGCTGGTGGGGTGAGCTCATGGGTGGAATATCAACGAGCAAGTGGCCGCACTCCTCCTGTGCTTCCCGGGTTCCGATCCGGCGGGTGTGGGGGTTGCCGGCCGGGTCGGGTCCTAGTACCTGTCCCACCGTGGTGGGCCCTGTGGGGTTCCTATGGTGTGGGTGGTGGAAGAGAACCGGTCCGGTGGTGGGTGTGGTCCGTGGCGCACTATTGGGTCCTGAGACAACAGGCCCCGTCCCCTTTGGTGGGGGTGGGGGTGTTGTGTCTGGGTTCCCGGCGTCCTGCCGGTGGTCGTGTCCCTTTCGGGGGGTGCTGCCACCAGTGTGCAGGGTGTGCGGGTTGTTGTTTGAGAACTGTATAGTGGACGCGAGCATCTTAAGAACAGGTGCCGCAAGCAGCCGGACGGCTTCCTCTTCCCGCAAGGGTCGGGGGTGTGTCTGGTGGGTTGTGGTGCCGTGTTCGTGATTGATCGCCGAGATACCGCTGCCGTACCCCTAGGGGTGTGGTGGTGGTGGTATCGGTGTGTTCTGTGATCATGTGGCAAGTTTTTAAGGGCGCACGGTGGATGCCTTGGCATCAGGAGCCGATGAAGGACGCGGTAATCTGCGATAAGCCTCGGGGAGCTGATAAACGAGCTGTGATCCGAGGGTCTCCGAATGGGGAAACCCCACTACGTGTTATGCGTGGTGACCCGCACCTGAATTCATAGGGTGTGTGGAGGGAACGTGGGGAAGTGAAACATCTCAGTACCCACAGGAAGAGAAAACAACAGTGATTCCGTCAGTAGTGGCGAGCGAACGCGGAAGAGGCCAAACCGATGGTGTGTGATACCCGGCAGGGGTTGCATCATCGGGGTCGTGGGGCGTGTCGTCCCGGGTCTGCCGGCCCGGGCGTGTGAGTGCAGGGCGATAGTCGAACCGGTGTGAGTGCCGGACCGGAGAGGGTGAGAGTCCCGTAGACGAAATCGTTGCTGCCGCACGGTACGCGTACCCAAGTAGCACGGGGCCCGAGAAATCCCGTGTGAATCTGCCAGGACCACCTGGTAAGCCTAAATACTACCTGATGACCGATAGCGGACCAGTACCGTGAGGGAAAGGTGAAAAGTACCCCGGGAGGGGAGTGAAATAGTACCTGAAACCGTGTGCCTACAAACCGTCGGAGCCCTACAAGGTGACGGCGTGCCTTTTGAAGAATGAGCCTGCGAGTTAGTGTTACGTCGCGAGGTTAACCCGTGAGGGGTATCCGTAGCGAAAGCGAGTCTGAACAGGGCGAGTGAGTGGCGTGATCTAGACCCGAAGCGAAGTGATCTACCCATGGCCAGGTTGAAGCGCGTGTAAGAGCGCGTGGAGGACCGAACCCACTTCAGTTGAAAATGGAGGGGATGAGCTGTGGGTAGGGGTGAAAGGCCAATCAAACTTCGTGATAGCTGGTTCTCCCCGAAATGCATTTAGGTGCAGCGTTACGTGTTTCTTGCCGGAGGTAGAGCTACTGGATGGCCGATGGGCCCTACAAGGTTACTGACGTCAGCCAAACTCCGAATGCCGGTAAGTGAGAGCGTAGCAGTGAGACTGTGGGGGATAAGCTTCATAGTCGAGAGGGAAACAGCCCAGACCACCAACTAAGGCCCCTAAGCGTGTGCTAAGTGGGAAAGGATGTGGAGTTGCTTAGACAACCAGGAGGTTGGCTTAGAAGCAGCCATCCTTGAAAGAGTGCGTAATAGCTCACTGGTCAAGTGATTCCGCGCCGACAATGTAGCGGGGCTCAAGTACACCGCCGAAGTTGTGGCATTGCACCAATGATACCCAACCGGTCTTCGGACCGGTTCAGGTGGTGCGATGGGTAGGGGAGCGTCGTGTGGGCAGTGAAGCTGCGGGGTGACCCAGTGGTGGAGCCCACACGAGTGAGAATGCAGGCATGAGTAGCGAATGACGGGTGAGAAACCCGTCCGCCGGATGATCAAGGGTTCCAGGGTCAAGCTAATCTGCCCTGGGTCAGTCGGGACCTAAGGCGAGGCCGACAGGCGTAGTCGATGGACAACGGGTTGATATTCCCGTACCGGCGAAGAACCGCCCCTATCGAACCGGGGACACTAACCACCCGAACCGGGCCATGCGGTGACCATTGGTCGCCGCCGGCTCCGGGGAGCGTGGGACCTGAACCGGGGAGGTAAGCGTATTAACAGGTGTGACGCAGGAAGGTAGCCGAGCCGGGCGATGGTAGACCCGGTCTAAGCGTGTAGGGCGATCCGTTGGCAAATCCGCGGATCATTGAGCCTGAGACGTGACGGGACCCCCATTCGTGGGGGGATTCGGTGATCCTATGCTGCCGAGAAAAGCATCGACGCGAGGTTCCAGCCGCCCGTACCCCAAACCGACACAGGTGATCAGGTAGAGAATACTAAGGCGATCGAGAGAATCATGGTTAAGGAACTCGGCAAAATGCCCCCGTAACTTCGGGAGAAGGGGGGCCCCGACCGTGGACACCACTTGCTGGTGCGAGCGGGTAAGGGCCGCAGAGACCAGGGGGAAGCGACTGTTTATCAAAAACACAGGTCCGTGCGAAGTCGCAAGACGATGTATACGGACTGACTCCTGCCCGGTGCTGGAAGGTTAAGAGGACCTGTTAGCCTCACGGCGAAGCGGAGAATTTAAGCCCCAGTAAACGGCGGTGGTAACTATAACCATCCTAAGGTAGCGAAATTCCTTGTCGGGTAAGTTCCGACCTGCACGAATGGAGTAACGACTTCCCCGCTGTCTCAACCATGAACTCGGCGAAATTGCAGTACGAGTAAAGATGCTCGTTACGCGCAGCAGGACGGAAAGACCCCGAGACCTTTACTATAGTTTGGTATTGGTGTTCGGTGTGGCTTGTGTAGGATAGGGGGGAGACGGTGAAGCGGGCACGCCAGTGCACGTGGAGTCAACGTTGAAATACCACTCTGGTCACTCTGGACATCTAACTTCGGCCCGTGATCCGGGTCAGGGACAGTGCCTGATGGGTAGTTTAACTGGGGCGGTTGCCTCCTAAAGAGTAACGGAGGCGCCCAAAGGTTCCCTCAGCCTGGTTGGCAATCAGGTGTCGAGTGTAAGTGCACAAGGGAGCTTGACTGTGAGAGCGACAGCTCGAGCAGGGACGAAAGTCGGGACTAGTGATCCGGCGGTACATTGTGGAATGGCCGTCGCTCAACGGATAAAAGGTACCTCGGGGATAACAGGCTGATCTTGCCCAAGAGTCCATATCGACGGCATGGTTTGGCACCTCGATGTCGGCTCGTCGCATCCTGGGGCTGGAGTTGGTCCCAAGGGTTGGGCTGTTCGCCCATTAAAGCGGTACGCGAGCTGGGTTCAGAACGTCGTGAGACAGTTCGGTCCCTATCCGCTGCGCGCGCAGGAAATTTGAGAAGACCTGTCCTTAGTACGAGAGGACCGGGACGGACGAACCTCTGGTATGGCAGTTGTACCGCCAGGTGCACCGCTGCTTCGCTACGTTCGGAAGAGATAACCGCTGAAAGCATCTAAGCGGGAAGCTCGCTTCGAGATGAGATTTCCAGACACCATTTGGTGTGAGAGGCCCCCAGCTAGACCACTGGGTTGATAGGCCGGAGGTGGAAGCACGAACCAACGACGTGTGCAGCCGACCGGTACTAATAAGCCGACAACTTACACCACACCCCCACCCCCAACACGTGTTGGGAACGAAGGGTGGGGTCACCACAGAACACCGCGTCCACTATACGGCTCCCAACCAACAACCC